>JAZQFU010000111.1:0-2369 GCA_045539675.1 Clostridia bacterium
GAGACCGGTTGATAAGTTTGTTACTTATGAAAACCCTCCGCTTTTCACATGGCCTCCGATTTCAAAAGCATACAGTTATACTATACAGCTATCCAAAAATGAGGATATGAGTAATCCTTATACATACACCACCTATGAAAATTATTTCTCTCCGTCCCGGAAAATGGATACCGGTGTATGGTACTGGAGAATAAAAGGGCTAAATAAAAACGGCGAAACCGAATGGTCGGATATTAAAAGGTTCAGAATTGCCGTGAATGCAAGAGAAAATATAATTCCCGATGCATCTGAAATGGCTGATAAAATTACTGATAAGCATCCAAGACTGTGGTTTAACGATGAAACTTTAACTGAGTATAGAAACGCAGTTAAGGAAGGCGAAGCTTATGAAGCTTATCAGAAAATAAAGACGGCGGTAGATAATTTAACTGATACAACTGCAGTTGAGCCTGTTGAAAAATATCCCGGCGGAACAAAGGATCAGCGTGCGGACTATGCTTTCAGTAAGCTTGAGAATATGTATCACTCGGCGTTTGTGTTTATGATAGAAGGCGACCTTACGTATTTTGCCAAAGCAAAAAATCTTTTACTTGCAATTACTGCGTGGGATCCTTCAGGATTTACAAGCTATAAAAATCACGATCAGGTTCATCGTGATATTACGCAAAAATGCGCAATTGTTTATGACTGGTTACATTCACTCCTTTCCGAAACGGAAAGGCAGACTGTTCTTGATATGATTAAGGGCAGAATGAATACAATGTATTCTTCTCATATTACTAACTATCCTCTTGATGAAAAGCCTTATAACTCACACGGCAGAACTGCTCTTAATATGATGTTCACCATTTGCTTTGCAACAATGCATGATATTCCTGAAGCAGAAGAATGGTTTTCCAATATCCAGCCGGTTTTCTATAAAATTAACTCCTGGGGCGGAGAAGATGGCGGATATGCAAACAGTACAGGCTATGCAAACAGCACAACTGCACCCGAAGGGCTTGCCCGACAGGATATGGTTTATACTGCAACAGGTTATAAATCATGGAAAGGCGGTGCTGAAGCAGGGGAAACGCCGAATAAATACTATATGTTCTTTATGTCAAATGGTGCACCGGTCGGTTCCTTCGGAGACGACGAAATTATTGCTCCCATAAACGAAAGAGTAAGCCTTACAAGATATCTTACGGATGCAGTAAGATATAATGACTCAACGAATAAATGGGCATTGGAAACAAGAGGAAGAATACCCTATAAAGATGAACCGATGCTTCTTAAGTATTTTAATAATGATGTAGAGTCAATTCCGCCCTTTGATATGATAAATTCATATTACGACCGTGATATAGGATGGATTGCAATGAAGTCAGATATTATTGACCCATGGCATACAGCAATTCATTTTAAATCAAGCTTCTGGGGATCGCTTAATCATAACCACGCAGATAATAACGGATTTATGATTTATGCTTACGGAGAACCGCTGGCTGTATCAACAGGATATTACGATTCTTATTATTCAGAGCACGATGCAAATTATTCCCATCAGACTCTTGCCCATAATGCAATAACAATTAACGGAGGGCAGGGTCAGACTGTCAGCAACTCAGATACTGAGGCAAGTATTAACTCCAAAGGAAAGATAACCGGTTATCTTCACGGAGATAAATTCAATCTTGCATCAGGTAATGCGGAAAAAGCGTATCCGACCTTAGATAAAGCGGATAGGCATCTTATTTACTTAAAACCTGATTACGTAATAGTAATAGATGAGCTTTCTGCAGATAACGATACACCGACTCAGTATGAATTCAATTTAAAAGGCTTCTCAAAGTATGAGGTGGATAAAGAGGAGCAGACAGCCCTTTTAACTCAGGGAAGAGCGAAGCTTTTTGCAACCTTCCAATATCCGAAGGTAAAAGATATCGAAGAATTTGATTCTTTTATCGGGATAGACGGTAAGGAACACCTTCCCTCCACCGTCAGCGGACAATACAGAAAAGACCATTACGGTGTAAGATTTGATACCGAAGAGGTTTCGGATACAGTTATGGTAACAACCCTTGATGTTCTTAAAGCTGAAGACGAAAATAAAAATGTTACTGTTGAAGAAAGAAACGGTTGTATGAAAATTACTGTTGACGGTAATAAGGAGGTATATGTCCGCCTTGATTATAATATGGAGGAAGTAACCTTCGGAAACGTTTCCTTTAAGGGAACCGCAGCGGTATTTGAAGACGATTCATTTATGCTTGTTAACGGAACAGAGCTTAAAAAAGACGGAGTAACGCTGATTTCAGCTGATAAACCAACCGATATTTCTTATGAAACAGGCGAAATCCATATTTTCGGAAATGATGACGGTGAAG
>JAZQFU010000112.1:0-6658 GCA_045539675.1 Clostridia bacterium
AATAATATTTTTTAATTTAGCTATACCATGCAAAGGGCTTAAGGGGATTCCGAATTCCCCTTTCCCCTTTGCAATCCCCACAACCCCCAACCGGGTGCTCATTCGCCGCACGGCTGCTGTGCTATATTTTAATAATCGTAGGGGAGGGCCTCTGTGTCCTCCCGATAATCTAAAATACAGACGTCTCCAATATTAAGGGGGTTTATTTTTGTTCGAATCTCCGTCAGCTGGGAACTTCCGGAAAAAGCCTTCCCCTGTGGGAGGGGAAGGTGCCGAGGTACGAGGCGGATGAGGTGGTGAACTCTGGTGTTATTGTTTTTTTATTTCAAAAGCGATTTTGAAAATTTCACAATAATATTTTTTAATTCAGCTATACCATGCAAAGGGCTTAAGGGGATTCCGAATTCCCCTTTCCCCTTTGCAATCCCCTTGGGCCCCCAACCGGCTGCTCATTCGCCGCACGGCTGCTGCGCATTGTGAAACAGTTCGAATCTCCAACGGCTAGCGTGACAGTAGTTACAAACCATTTCGAAAAGCCTTTCTCCCTGAGTTTCAATTTGCCGCAGGCGATTCTTAATTCTTAATTCTTAATTCCTTCTCATATATATCCCATCTTGCTTCATTTAAATATATATTCTTTCCGTCGGTATCGGCAGGATAAGACTGCCAGTAGGTATAGATAGGCTTATTAAGATCGACCTCCGCACATCCGTACCCGCCATGCTCAGAGGCATCTGCAAGCCTTTCGCCCTCAGGACTTAAAATAACCGAATTCCGATGCTCAGTTACCGTGGAAACCACAAGATAAGCGCCGCAATCCTTTGCTCTCTGCTTTACCCTGGTTTCGGTATATCCTGAGGTGGGATGACATACAATATCCACCTTATTTTTCATAAGAATTGCGGAAAGTCCGGGGAAGAATAAATCCCAGCAGATTGCAATAGCAATTCTTCCTATATCCGTATCAAATACCTTTATTTCATCACCCGGAACCATTTCTGCTTCGTATTCCGCCATGGTGAGATGGCTTTTATGCATCTTCCCGATTATTTCACCCTCTCTGCCGATAAGAAAGCCGGTATTATAGTAATTTCCGTCTTCCACCTCTGCAAAAGAGAAAGCGATATGGGTTTTATATTTTTTTGCCCTTTCTCTTACAAGTCTTACAGGCTCGGAATCCTCCGGGCGTGCTGCATTAACAATGGGAAGCAGGCTTTTTCTTGTATAAAATGTTTCTGTAAGCACCACAAGATCAGGCTTTTCGTTTATGCAGACCGCATCTATTCTTTCAAGAGAGGTATTAAGATTATACTCAAGGCTTATGGGCAGGGGCATTGAATAATGATAGTCTAAGGATATAGTAGCAAGCTTAACCTTTTTCGGAGTATATTCTCCAAGGCACTCAACCGATATATCCGAAATGCTCACATAACCCGATTTATCAGAAAATGCAAGTACGGCAATTTCAAGAGCTGTTACTCCTTCGGGAGAAACAATTCTTTCACCGTTTTCTGCATAGCCTCTTATCTGAAGGGTTCCGTCTGCACCGTACCAGCCGTAAACAAACATGAATTTAATCCCTTCACATTCACTCTTATAGCTTATACGGTAAAAGGAATTTTCAACCACTCCGTAAATTTTTCTTTTCAGCTCAACTGCAGTATATTTTTTCCCCGTAAGCTCAATACGAAGAGAATCCTCACCGCACTTACAGGTAAAAAATTCGCCGGGCTCTTTATCCTTATGTATTTTCCAGTTATCAAATTCAAGCATTTTCTTCAGGCCCTTCCTATTTTACCAGACTGTCAAGTATTCTTGTTATAATTGCCGCCGCTTCTGCTCTTGTTGCTTTTCCGAGAGGCTTGAAATCGCCTTCGGTATAGCCCTTTAAGATTCCGCCGCCGCAAACTCTTTTAACAGCTTCCTTTGCATATTCCGAAATCTTTTCTTCGTCGGTGAATACTGTTTCTTCACTTTCGGAAAGAGTAAGAAGCCCACCCTTTTCCATATTTGATATCATAACCGCAATATCCTGACGGGAAACATCCTCTCCCGCTCCGAAGGTTCCGTCTTCTCTGCCGCCTATAATACCCTTTGAAACCGCAATTTTTACGGCTTCCTCAAACCAGGCTCCCTCATAAACATCCGAAAACTCCTTAACTTCTTCGCCTTTTTCAAGCCCTGCGGCTCTTACAAGCATTGCAACAAATTCTTCACGTGTTACGGTCTGTTGAGGCTCGAAGGTGCTTTCGGTTTTCCCCTTTACTATTCCCTCTTCAAAAAGCCTTTTTATTTCAACATATGCCCAGAAGCTTTCGGGAACATCAGAAAAAGGAAGCTTCGGAGCTATTGCCTGGTGATTTACTGTCTCTTCAATCTCAACCTGGTGAACGGAGGTTACTCCGCTTTCTTCCGGCTTGGCAGAAGGTCTTACAGAGCCTCCGCCTCCACCGCCGCCTCCGCCGGAGGGCTTGGTGGTTACAGGCTGTTTTTTGCAGGAGGGCTTCAATGCGTCAAAGGTATTTTTTATTGTTTCAATATCGGTAAGGGAGCTTTTCTTTTCAAAAAGCTTATGATAAAGCTTATCGTAATCTATGGTTTTACTGCTGATATCAATACCGATTACTTCGCTGTATGCCTCCATAACCAGCTTGATTGAGCCCCATGAAAAGGCGTTTGAAACGTCAAACAAAACAACGCTTTCAATAACCGAATTCTTAACCTTCGAAACCGAGGTGAATTCGGTAAGCGCCGCAAGGTCACCGTATACGGTCTCTTTGTTTTCTTCGGTTATTCCCGAAATATCAAGTCCCATTTTATCTGCATAGGTATTCACATAATTTTCAAGCTCTGCAAGATCATCAATTCCTTCAGCATAGCTTAAAAGAATGCTTTCATCAAGATTCTTATTTATAAGCTCAATTGACTCGTTGAGAGTTTCCGCACTGTATTTTCCCTTGCTTGCCATAAGTGTATGGAAGGATTCCTTTTCCTTTACAGCCTCATACATTTCGGGAGTTGAGGTATATCCCGTAAACAGAGAAAGAAAGAAGGAATAGTTTTCGTCATCAAGAACGGCAATAAGATCTGAAAGTGAGCCTGAAAGAGCTGAATTTATTTTTCCTATTCCCGTTATTTTATCTGCATCGCGGACGTAGTTTAAGGTTGTTTCGTATTCTGTGCCGTTTACTCTTGAAAACACCTTATATTTTCCGCCCTCTGCCGTTTCGGGCAGTTCAAAAAGAAAGGAATATTTTCCTTCTCCGTCGGTTTTTCCCGAATTTATATAAACCACAGTTTCAAGGGTTTCGAGGATTTCTCCTTCAGGAAGTGCTTCGTATTCGCCGTTAATATCATCAGCGGTTTTTCCGGTTTTATAAACAGTAAGAAGCACCTGACCGTTTCTTACGGCTTCACCTTCGGAATCCTCTGCAACGCCTGAAACGGTTACGTTAAGCTCGCTGTTTTTCGCAGTTAAGCTTCCTGCCGCAAAGGCGGGGCATACACCAAGGGAAAGGGCAATAAGAGAGGCTATAAGCTTTGATTTTTTCATTTTTATTCCCTCCTATTCCTTAACCGGTGAAACGGTACCGTCAACATTTCTCAAGGTATATATATTTCCGAAAATCGTGGGCGAATATATAGAATCCAGGAAGAAAAGCTTTGAATAGCTTTCCCCGTCCTCGGGAATGAAAAGCCCGTCCATGGTTACCTTGTTGTAGCCTTCCGAAAGATTGAGCTTCATAAACTTAAGCCCCTTCACATATGAAAAGCCATCGGCATTCACTCCGTAGTTAAAGCAGGCAATAAGAGGCTTTGCAACCGCTCCCGTATTATTGAATACATCAAATTCCATGGACTGATTTTCCCCGCCGGGAGTAAAGGAAGAAACCTCTGCGCCGTTTTGGGAAAGACCGGTTTTTGAAGAAAATTCAATTGTTTCCTCCTGATATCCGGCAATTGAGAAGCTGTTATAGCTTGCAACTGCAGGAAGAACCTTTGCATACGGAGCACCGTGGGTAATATACAGATAATACATACCCTGTGACCAGTCAAAATCTTCGTTTATTTTATTTGTTCCGCCTATATTTACTCCGTCAAGCCAGAAGGAAAACTCTCCTACAGGCACGTTGAATATAATCTTTATCTTATGAAACACATCGGGAGTAAACTCCGCCTTATGTGAATCCTCATTCACAGCTGCTCCGTTATTATATACACTAAGCATATTATTCTCAATGGCAAATAAGTTTTTTCCCGCCTTATTAACAACCGAACGGACACTTGTCTTAAAGCTCATTGAATCGGCAAGCTTCACCTCTGCCTCAAGAATAACTCCACGGGTAAGATACTGCGTATAAGCGGGATCGGCAGAAGTAAAGATGCAGTAATATCCCAGACTGCTCTTTGATTCCAAGGTAACATCAAGGGTTTTTCCTTCGTCAGACTGACCGTAGGTATAGGATGCGGTACCGTATCTGTTTATGAAGGTTTTTCCGTTAAAGGATGCATACTGGGATAATTTTTCTCCAACCACATACGCATCGGATTCAAAATTGTCGTTCATAAGAAAGGTTTCCGCACAGCAGGGCAGAGCAAAAAGCATAACCGCCATAAGAATTGCAATAATTTTTTTCATTTTAGTCCTCCTCATTCCGCTTTAAAAATGTTTTCCGGCTCAATATATGAAATATCTCCCGTATATATTTCACCGTTACATGCTGCATAGGGTCTTATATAAAAAGGTGCGGTTTTATCCGTCCTTATTATACGGTATCCGTAATATCCCTTTGCGCTTATTCCCCGTCCGTTTGAGGTAAGCTTACTGTCAAAGGGTACTTTTTTTACAGTTTCATCCGAAAGCAATGAATCGGTGGCTGAAATTTCCATTCCCACCTCTTCTGCCTTATCTCTTCCCGAAACAATTTTAAAGAACACATAGGTTCCCGTATCGTCACGGAGAGTAAGGGGAGAAATTTTCACCTCGGGCATTAGGGAAAGCGCTCCGAAGGTTGCTTCAATCACTGTTTCCTTCTCCATATTCTCCACAATAAACGAAATTCCCTCTTTATCAAAGGCAGCTATCGGAACTCCGTTTAATGAAACATTTTCGATATATCCTCCCGGGGGAGGCTTAACGGTAACCTCTGCCGAATCTCCTCTTGTATACACGGATTTATCAAAGCTTACTCTTCCTTTTCCATTCTGATAAACAACCGGCTGAACCGGTATATCATCAAAGTCGAGGGAATACATACTCACGCTTTCAATTTCCGCTCCCGTATTTTCCGCACCATGGATGCCGAGCAAGAAGGAAGTATCGCCGTTTAACGTAAAGCCTGCATACTCATCTGCCAGAATCACTCCGTCTGCCATAAGGCACACGCTTTCGCTTTCGGGATTGAAAATAAATCTGTAGTCACGGAGCTCTCCCGTCATATATGAAAGCTCAGGCAGAGAAAAATCAATTTCTGCCGCCTCAACTGTTTTTTCCGATGTTTTAATTTTAAGACCGAGTACCGAATTTTTTTCAAGCTTCATTTTAAAATCCAGGGCAAAGGGACCGTTCATATTTTCCCTTACTCCGCCGTTAAGCTTCAGCACCCCTTCCGAGGCTGAGGGAACATCAACATAAAGCTTTCCTTCAGCCACAGTCGCTTTTGCCTCTCCCATGGTAACAAGGCTTAAATCGCAACCGTTTTCAGGCTTGTATTTCACAAGATTTTTTTCCATATTATTGCCGCTATGGAAATTCTCATTATCATCAAATTCATCAAAGGATACCTTAAACAGCTCCTTCACCGGTCTTTTGCATTCAAAATGTGCATAAATTTCTCCGTTTACCGTGGTTGCCGAGGAAAGCTCGAATACTCCCCCTGCCTCGGGAACGGGATACGTTTCTCCTTCGATTGTAACCCACTTTGCTATATAACCCAGCTCGGGCTCAACCGAAAGATTTACCTTATCTCCCTTTTTCACAACGGCTTTATCAAGACTTATTCTTCCGCCCTCTGTCTGCTTTAAGCTGTATTGCGCCGCAAGATCCTCTGCACTTAAGGTATAAAGCTCAAAATCATCGAAGTATACCGTGGGAGAAACAGCCTCCATTTCCTTTTCTTCTGCCGCTAATGCCGCTTCATCGGCATACAGGCTTGCAGATACCTGAAATCCTGCAGGATACAAGGGCCCTGCAAGCACACGGTTTTCCATCACAAGTGAATTATCTATATATAAATCATATGTGGAGGTAAGCTTATCAAAAATTACGGTATAACGGACAAGCCTGTCTCTTTCAATAATATTTTCGAAGGCTGTATAACCCGAATAATTCGTATTATTCTTTACCGCATCATAGGAAATAAAGGTTCCTCCGGTTTTCTGGGTTTCCAGCATATATGTTTTATAAAAGTTTGTTGATGTGGTTGAATACCCGCTGGGAACACCGAAGGAATTGATTTTAAGCTTTACGTGAGGTGATATTGCCGCCATAAAGGAAAATGCAAGATATCCGGTACGGAAATTCTTTCCGTTATCCGAATAGACGGCATCCTTGCAGTAGTCCTGACTCAGAATGGTGCAGGAAGCCTCTTTGCCGTCTCCCTCATAAAGGGTATAAAGGCATCCGTTATCCTCTCTTCCGTAGCCCGGCTTCTTTTCG
>JAZQFU010000113.1:0-3033 GCA_045539675.1 Clostridia bacterium
GTATCCATCATTACGGCATTCAGGGTGTATTTATCGCCCGACTGTGATATTGGATAATCATATGAGCATCCGGAAAGCAATAACAGAACAATTAACAATACCGCTTTTTTCATATCAATAGAAGGTTGCAACCTCTTCCTCAGGCTTATTTGCATTTTCAATGCTTACAAGCTTCAGAACAGGCCCTTTACCGTTATATACCTTATGATGGGTAAACTCTATCTTTGCAGTAACAGTTTTCCAGTCACGGTTCTTAACATCCACGGGACGCGGTGAAACACAAATCAGACCTCTGTATGCAATATCCTCCTCACAGCAGGTCATAATGTGCCTTCCTATTACAAAGGTTTTATCATCGAGACTTTTATCTTTCGCGGCAATTCCCTTGAATTTAACTGTTTTTCCGATATAATCATCTGTTTTTTCCAGAAGATTCGCATACCAGATAGCATAATCCTTATCTTCTATTTCAATCACATCTGCGTTAATATCAAAGGGTAAAGGATCTTCAATTTCATCCAGCATTATTTTGCCGTCGGAGGATTCATAAATAATATCACATCTTCTGTTAAGGGCACGGACAAGCTTATGAAAAGCCATTGTATCGGCACCTTCATCACATCGGTTGAATACGGTCATATCACAATTCTGCAGCTTATCAACAACAATATTTCTCATATTGGCATTATAAGTTAAAATATTATTGGCATCAGCAAAATTAACCTGCTGATAAAGAACCCATTTTTCCGGGAGATTTTCATAAAGATAGCTAAGCTCCCACATTCCGTTATATTCAAGCATAACTCTTACGGCATTATGTTTTTTTATCAGAAGATTCAGGTTTCCTTTACAGAATTCTTCCCTGGTTACTGTTTCAATAAAAACATTTTTATGAGGATATGCCGATATATCAAGCTCAACTTCTCCTTCTTCACAAAGTATAACCAGGGTTCTTTCCCCTTCATTAAAACGGGGATCCGCAAGGGTATCGTGTATAAAGGTAGTTTTCCCCGATTCAAGAAAACCGGTAAAAAGAAACACGGGTATTTCCATTTAATCCACACCCTTTCTATACGCCGAAGAGTTCGGCAAGCTTTTCCTTATTTATTCCAGCACCGATTACACACAGTCTTCCGATTATATCGGATGAGCCTGTTCTCACGTCGGGTTCATCGGGAATATAGTCAAAATGAATCCACTCAGAAGCATCGGAATTAACTATTCCCTTTGCTCTTAAAATAACACCGTATTCTTCTTCATTCGACAGCTTATCCAAAATCTCTTTTATTTCTTCGGCAGTATAAGCCTTTGAGGTTTCTGTTCCCCAGCTTTCGAATACGTCATCTGCATGATGGTGATGGTGATCGTGTTCATGATGGTGATCATGTTCATGACAGTCACAGTCGTGGTGATCGTGCTCATGATGATGTTCGTTGCAATCGTAATCGTGGTGATGCTCATGATTATGCTCGTGGTCGTGATCGTGATGATGCTCGTGGTCATGATGATGACCGCTGCCGTGATGGTGCCCGCAAATATGACAGGCTCCTCTCTGCTCCTCTTCAAGGCGTTCAATAGCGTTCATAAGAGTTGATTTTCTTTCAAGTGCTCCCTGAAGCTGCTTTCCGTCAAGTATATCCCAGTCTGTGGTAACAATAACCGCATCAGGATTATGATGCTTTATAAGCTTTATATCTTCTTCAATTTTTTCTTCGGGCAGACCTCCGGTATGACTAAGTACTATACATCCTGCATGCTCAATCTGGTCATTGAAGAATTCACCAAAATTCTTCATATACATTTTGCATTTTTTTGCATCGGCAACTGCAGTAAAGCTGTTGAGAAGCATATTCTCATCTTTAACATTCATTACTGCCTTGATAACATCACTGAGTTTCCCTACACCGGAGGGCTCTATAAGGATTCTGTCAGGAGCATATTCAGAAACAACCTTTTTCAAAGCTTCACCGAAATCCCCTACAAGACTGCAGCAGATACATCCGGAATTCATTTCATTTACCTCTATACCTGCTTCCTTCATAAAACCGCCGTCAATTCCGATTTCACCGAATTCGTTTTCTATTAAAACAATTTTTTCGCCGGCATACGCTTCTTTGATTAATTTTTTAATCAGCGTTGTTTTTCCCGCTCCGAGAAATCCGGAGAAAATATCTACTTTAGTCATTTAAACACACCCTGTTCGTTTTTCTATATATAATATCACATTTTACCCAAAAGGTCTATATTTTTTTATAAAAAAATAATGCGGATTTTCATCCGCATTATTTTAAATATTAAAGACTTTTGATTATCATGATTGCTCTGAGATCATTGCCGACACCGTAAGTGTAAACATAATCGCAAGCTTCAGACTGAACATCCTTATATGTCTTTATTGCAAGTATTGCTGTTTCCTTTGAATCCGCATCTTTATAAACTGTAAGCTTATTGCTTTCGCCAAGTGAACCGTCATATACAAACACGGGAACTGAAGAGGTAACCTTCCAGCTTGCTTCTTTTCTTGTTTCAAAGTCAGAATCAGAAGGAACGGATTCACTGAAGAATATGAGAGGAACTTCATCACTCATATCTACATCGAGGGGTGTTCCGAGCAACCAGCTCATATAACCATTTCTATATGTGATATTCGTCTTTCCGTAAGGATCAGAGAGCTTCTGTTCCATATATACGGAACGTACAGGATAATTTTTATATTTTTCATAATCAATCTTGGATGAAACAAAGCCAGGGAAGGTGCCGTTTGAGACTTCGCTTACATCTGCATAAACATATATATTCTCATTAATCTCGCCTTCGGTATTAACACCGAATCTTATAATATCACCTTTTTCGAAATAACTTACGTCCACACCGTTTTCAACAGTATATTCAACCTCGTTACCGTTTACAAAATTATAACCTCTTATTTTTGTCTTCGAAATTCCATCGTCACTTACAGTAGTTTTATCGTTATAGACGAAGGTTACAGTTTTATGGTTAACATCTGAATTTACATCCTTATCATAAAGAACG
>JAZQFU010000114.1:0-6133 GCA_045539675.1 Clostridia bacterium
AAAATTTCCACCCTCATCGTAAACAAGGTAACAGCTTAAGTTGATTACCACCGCCACAAGCAGATATACAAGAAGCAGAAGAACTCCCACAATAATATAAAGAGGATTTGACTGAATACCCGCAAAAACAAAGTTCATTCCGAAGGCGAGTAAATACGAAATAACCATATTTAAGATTGCCTGAGGAAGAAGCTTCAGAGCAAAGGCATATCCGTCAAACATATTTCCCACGCTTGCATCCTCGCCTCTTACTATATTGAGCATATAAATCTTATGCCCCATACTGAAGGGCTGAAGCACGCAGACAATCATAATTATATCTATTGCAAGTGTTACGATAAAATTATTCGTTCCCATAAACATAAAGAAAAAGTTAACCGCAACCGTAAGCATAAGAATAAATACGGTAACAATAATGGGCCCGAACCAGCTTTTTTCAAAAAGCGCATCCCACGCTCTCTGTTTGATATCTGAAATTGTTTTCATTATTAACCCCCCATGGAAGCTTGCAAGCAAGCTTCAGCGAAATACGCCCTCGGCGTGTGAAATATTGCTTACGCAACGTGAAATACCTTCGGTGTGAAATATTGCCGTCGGCAATGTGTCCTGTTTCTTAATTGCTAATTCTTAATTGCTAATTACGGCTCTGCCGTCACATCTGTTCTATACAAAACTCATACAACACTTTTATTTCTTCTGTTGCAGTCTCCCAGACAATTTCATAATCGATGTTACCATATTCATGAGCAACTATGTTTCTCATTCCTCTGATTGCATTCCACGGAATTTGGTTGTGCTTCACTTTAAACTCATCAGAAAGATGATTCGCCAATTCTCCGATTTGCATCAGGCACATACATACTGCATTGTGATACACGGAATTCTTTTCAAATATTACATACGACGTTCCATATGTTTCATGAGCCTCATCAATCTGATTACAATATTTCAGCATCTTTTCAAGAATTGCTTTATCTCTGTTAAGCTCTTTCATATATAATTATCTCCTCGTCTGCAATTGATTTCAGGAAATTTTCATCGAGACTGCCGGTTGTAAGCAAATCCAGCTTTTTTTCAAGCACGTCTGCAAGCTCGCTGTAAAATCCGCCTAATGCTATCAGCCCCTTTATTGCCCCCTTATCAATACGAAAATCCAGGTCACTTTCGGGAGTAGCATCTCCTCTTGCATAAGAGCCGAACAGATACATACGTTCAATACCGTATTGATCCGCAATAGGAAAAACAAGCTTTCTGATTTCATCCACAGTATATATCTTTTTGCTCATATAACTCCCGCCTTTCTATTCTTAATTCTTAATTGCTAATTACGGCGTCAGCCGTTCAGAGGCTTTCCCCGTAAGCCACCGGTGCATATAAAGGCACACTTAAAGAAACTGCATTTTCCATACACTCCTTTAAGATTTCTCCTGCCTTTTCCTTTTCGCCCTCGGGTGCTTCAATAACAAGCTCGTCGTGAATCTGAAGAACGAGCCTTGCTTCGGGAAGCTCTTTTTTCAATCTTTCGCTTACCTTTACCATAGCAAACTTCATAATATCCGCCGCCGTTCCCTGAATGGGAGTATTGAGGGCAATTCTTTCCCCTGCCTGACGGATATTGAAGTTACGGTCTTTAAGCTCTCTTATATATCTTATTCTTCCGAAAAGGGTTTTAACGTATCCGTTTTCCTTTGCGCTTTCAACTATATTCTGCATATAACCGCGCACGTTGGGATACTTACCAAGATAGTTATCTATTATTTCCTTTGCTTCCTTACGGCTGATTTTCAGATCCTTGGCAAGGGAAAATTCGCTTTTTCCGTATATAATTCCGAAGTTTACCGCTTTGGCATCCTTACGCATTTTTTCGGTTACTTCTTCGGGAGAAACCTTATATATTCCTGCCGCCGCCTGACGGTGAACGTCTTCTCCCTCTCTGAAGGCTTCTATAAGCGCTTCATCTCCCGAAATCTGAGCAAGCACCCGAAGCTCAATCTGTGAATAATCCGCAGAAACGAAAACGTTGCCCTCTCCTACGGGAACAAACATTTTACGAAGCTCTCTTCCCAGCTTATTTCTTACGGGAATATTCTGCATATTGGGTTCGCTTGAGGAAAGTCTTCCCGTCTGGGTAACGGTCTGATGAAAGACCGAATGAAGCTCACCCTTTTCATTTGCGAATGCCATAATTCCATCCACATAGGTGGATTTTAATTTTGAAAGCATTCTGTATTCTATCAGCATATCGATTATGGGATGCTCTCCCGATAATGCTTCAAGCACTTCAATGCCCGTGCTGTAGCCTGTTTTTGTTTTCTTTCCGGATTTCAGTCCAAGCTTTTCAAACAAAATGACACCCAGCTGTTTGGTTGAATTTATATTGAATTCCTCGCCGCTTAATTCCCATATTTTACGGGTCAGCTCTGAAAGTCTTGCGGCGAATTCCTCACCTGTGCTTTTCAAAGCCTCAGTATCCAGTTTTATTCCTCTTATCTGCATTTCCGCAAGAACGGTAAGCATTGGAATTTCCGTTCCGAAATAAAGCCTGTCTGCCCCTCTTTCGCATAAAAGGTCATTCTGGGCAAAGCAAACTGAAGGCAGAAGCGCCGCAGCCTCCGAAGGCTCATCTGCGGAAAGCCTTACCGCCTGATAAACCACGGTAGATAAGCGGTAATCCCCCACCGAAGGATCAAGCACGTATGCACCAAGCTTAATATCAAAAACCGGTGCTTTATATTCAATTCCCAGAGAATTAAGATAAACAATATGCTCCTTTATTCCGTAGGAATATTTTTTCACATTTTCATCCTCAAAAAGCTTTTTTAAAAGCTCTTTGTTTTCTTCAATATCACCGCAGATAACATCACTGTCGTCAATGCGGATATATATTTTTCCGCCGTCAATTATATAGAAAAGAGAGTCGGTGATTTTCTCCGCACGTGAAAGATTATCCTCCACCTTAACGGAAATTTTCTCCTTTTCCTCCGATAGTCCGTATTTCTTTATGAAGCCCGAGAATTCAAGCTTGGTGAAAATCTCAAAAAGCCATTCATTATCCGGCTCACATCTTTTCATTTTTTCAAAATCAAGGTCTATGGGAACCTCTCTGTTGATTTTTGAAAGCTCAAGACTTAAATAAGCCATATCCTTACCGTCTGTAAGCTTCGCTCTTACTCCCTTGGTTATTTCGGGAGAATCTATATTTTCGTAAACTCCGTCTATGGTGCCGAATTTTTTAAGAAGGTTGGTAGCGGTAACCTCGCCCACTCCCTTTACTCCGGGAATATTATCGGAGGAATCCCCCATAAGCCCCTTAAGCTGAAGGAAGCCCTCAACGGAAAGTCCGTATTTTTCAAAAACTCCCTTATCATCATAAAGCACCGTTTCGGTTTTTCCGCCCCTGGTGGTAACGAGAAGAATTCCCGTTTTTTCCGAGGCAAGCTGAAGGTCATCCCGGTCTCCCGTTAAAATCAGACATTCAAGGTCTCTTTTTTCGCACTCAAGACTGACAGTTCCTATAATATCATCCGCCTCATAATTTTCAAGGCCGAGGCAGGGAATATTCATTGCGGAAAGAACCTCCTTAAGAAGAGGCATCTGCTCTGCAAGGTCATCGGGCATTCCGCTTCGGTTTGCCTTATATTCTCCGTAAATATCGTTACGGAAGGTTTTCTTTGATACGTCAAAGGCAACGGCAAGATAATCGGGATTATGCTCGCTTACCGCCTTTTCCATAATATTTATGAAGCCGTAAATTCCGTTGGTATTTATGCCCTCTCTTGTAGTGAGAGGGCGGATGCCGTAAAAGGCTCTGTTTATAATACTGTTTCCGTCAATTATCAGAAGTGCAGGCATAAAAACCTCCCGGTTCAATCAGGCAGAGTCCGTCGGTTATAAGGCACTTATGCATAACTACGGTTTTACCGCCTTTTATTCTTAAATTATACACCCCTTGGGATAAATTTGCAATACAATTTACATTTTGTTCACACTCGTATTTTCTCGAAAAAGAAAGAACCTTTTCCCCTTCCCTTTTAAAGAAAACGTCGCCAAGCCTTAAGGCTTTATATTTCTTTCTCGCTTCTCCCAGCTCCTTAAAGAAAGAAAGAAGCTCGTTATCTATGGAATCCCAGGGAAAGTAGCCCCGGTTAAAGGGATCACGGAAGCCCTGAGCCCCCGCCTCATCGCCGTAATAAACGGTGGGACAGCCGGGCAGGAAATACTGCATAAACGCCGCAAGCTTAAGCTTGTTTTTCGCTTCCTCATAATCCTTTACTCTGTATACAGCCTGCTCTTCCTTTGTGATTTCCGTATTTTCCGCATCAAAGAAGGTCAATGCTCTTAAGGTGTCGTGGGTGGAAAGGCTGTTCATCAGACTTAAAAATACATTTCCCGGGTAATTCTCACGAAGCATGGAAACGGTATTTTCCACGTAGTCCGCATTGGTATGCCCTTTTACGAATTCAAGTATTGCCGTTCTTAAGGGATAATTCATTATTGAATCAAGCTCACACTCGGTAAAATATTTTTTTCTCACTCCGTAGCTGATTTTATTTGATGCATCCTCCCAGACTTCTCCGATAAGCACCGCATCGGGCTTTACGATTCTCGTTCTTTCCCTTAATGCCTTTATAAATTCATCGGGAAGCTCGTCGGCAACATCAAGCCTGAAGCCGTCTGCTCCAAGCTTAAGATATTTTTCCGCAACTCCGCCCTCACCGGTAATATATGAAAGATAGGAAGGGTTAAGCTCCCTTACCTGAGGCAGAGTATCAATTCCCCACCAGCTTTCATATTTTTCGGGATAGCTTTCAAAGGTATACCATTCACGGTAAGGTGAATCCGGATTGGAAACCGCTCCGTTTCCGAAAATATTCTTTTTATCAAAATAGATGCTGTTACTTCCCGTATGGGAAAAGGCAACATCAAGTATTATTTTCATTCCCTTTTTATGAGCCTTTTCGCAAAGCTCACGAAAATCCTCTTCAGTTCCCGCCATGGGATCTATTCTCATATAATCCGCCGTATCGTAACGGTGGTTGGAATATGAATAAAAAAGAGGATTAAGATATAAAACACTTACCGAAAGCTCTGAAAGATAATCAAGCTTTGCGGTTATTCCCTTAATATTTCCTCCGAAGAAATCGTTATTCAGAACCTCTCCGTCAACGGGTCTGAATAAGGGTGTATCGTGAAAATCCGTATGAATTGTATAAGGCTCAAGCTTGCCCGTAAGGTCGCATTCTCCCTCCTTATTGAAGCGGTCGGGAAAAATCTGATACATTACTGCTCCCTTAAGCCATTCGGGGGTATCGAAGCCCTTTCTTAAAACCGAAAGCTGCCATTTTTCCCCATTATTAAGATGCTTTTCTCCGTCAAGCTCAAACCAGTAGAAATAAAGTCCTTTTTTTTCAATCTCAAATTCCGCAGAGTAAATATTATACTCTCCGTCTCTGCCCGAAGGAATAAGTCTGAACTCAAGGCTTTCCTCTCCCTCAAAGCACAAGCAAGCATATAATACCGCACGGGAGTGCGGTATATATATGCTTACGTTAATTTTTTCCCCTTCGTATGCGCATCCGAAGGGTGATTTATACTTTAGTTTTCTGCTGTCAAAGATTATACCTTCCATATGTTATCGGCGTACTCCTTAACTGCACGGTCGGAAGAGAAAATTCCTGCGCCCGCTATATTCATAAGTGACATCTTATTGAAGCCGGTTTTATCTTTATATGCGGCAGAAACTCTCTTCTGTGCTTCAACATAGGAAGCAAAGTCAACAAGATTCATAAACACGTCTTTAGTCCAGAGATCGTGGGCAATTTCGCTGTAGTTCTTGCCAAGGACTCCCGAGGTAAGCATTTCGATAATCTTTTCAAGCTTACTGTTTCCTCTGATGTAATCAGCGGGAGTATAGCCGTAACGTGCGATTTCTTCTGCTTTATCTGCGGTTACACCGAAGATGAAGATATTATCGTCACCGACTCTTTCTCTTATTTCAACGTTTGCACCGTCTAAAGTACCCAGAGTTACTGCACCGTTTATCATAAGTTTCATATTTCCTGTTCCGGATGCTTCTTTACCTGCAATTGAAATCTGCTCTGAAATTTCTGCTGCAGGAATGATGATTTCAGCA
>JAZQFU010000115.1:0-4026 GCA_045539675.1 Clostridia bacterium
TATCTTTGCTGTAATCCGAGGGAGCCTCAAAAATCTTTACATAATGGTAATAAAGATTAGTAGCAGACTGAATATAGTTGTAGAAGCCAACCTTCAGCTCGCCCTTATCAACATATCCTTTACCGTATGTGAAATTACTCATATCACGGGTTGCTGCAAATTTTCCGTCAATATAAATATCTCTTGAATATTCTTCATTATCATAAACTATTGTTACGGTAATTCCGGAAGATACGTCTGCACTTGCAATTATATCCTCTGAGTCATAAGCATCGGTTCTTACGGAGCTTCCCGCAAACACGGTGGGAACACCAAGGCTATCCGACCAGCCTATTGAGTTCGAACCGCCGTAAAGAGAACCGCTTACCTTATATTCCAGAACCAGCCTGGGTCTGTTTTCATCAGGCACATTGACTGTAGCGGAAAAGTTTACCGCTTCATAGCATCCGGGAACGGTTGGGTGATAAACCCATTCTCCGTTATGCATTTCCCTTTTCATTGAATTTCCGGTAAGATTCTTTACTTCAAGCTCGCCTTCTTCATAGCCGGTTGTAAAATCCTCATATAAATATACTTTAAGCTCATCAATGGATTTTTTTGCCGTTTCCTCCGCAAAGGAAAATGCAAACAAGCCAAGAAGCATTGATGCCATAAGTAATATTGAAATAAGCTTTTTCATTTTCATCCTCCTCCTTGGATTATTTATTCAGAATGTTGTTGATTATTACTGCTGCCTGCGCTCTTGTGATAGACATTTTGGGAGCGAAACTTCCGTCTTCAAAGCCGTTTATGATTCCGTTTGCACCGAATACGGAAACCGCATTCTTTGCATAATCGGAAACCTCTCCGCTATCCTTGAATTCTTTTTCGCCCGAAAGAGCAAGCTTCTTTTCCGATGCTCTGTAGAGAATTACCGCTGCATCCTGACGGGTTATGTTTTCTGAAGGAGCAAATTTATCGTTGCCCGTTCCGTTAATAACGCCATTTTCATAAGCGGTAAGCACCGCACCGTAGAACCAGTCAATAGCGGAAACATCTTTAAACTCATAGCCCAGACCGATTCTCTTAAGCCCGAAAGCTTCTACGGTCATTTTTGCAAATTCCGCTCTTGTTATATTATCCGAAGGAGCAAAGGTATCTTCAGTTTTTCCGTTAACAATTCCCTTTTCTCTTAAGGAATGAATTGCTTCCTCTGCCCATTCGAAGCCTTCAAGATCGGTAAACTTTTTCTGAGACTGTATAATTTCTTCCTTTTCGGGAACAACTGCATCCATTTCGGTTTTACCGAGCTGTGATTTAATTGCCGCAGAACCGCCGTTTCCGCCGCCTCCGCCGCCGTTTCCACCCGATGAGCCGCCGAGAGCCTCTGCTCTTTTCTGATCTGCTACCGCATCATCAAAGGCATCCTTTAAGGCTTCAGGGCTTGCAAAGGATTTATTTGAAAGTGCAACAGTTACGTTTTTAGGCTTTTTAAGATTGTTATAAGAGGTAAGGTCTATTCCCGTAACCTCTGTTGACTTTTTGATTATTTCATCGGTCTGTGAATAGTTTTCGGATTTTTCTATTCCGCAGAGAACTGCCGCTTCATCAAAGAAGGAGGCATATTCCTTAAGGGTTAAGGGCTCTTCTTTAAGAACTGCTTTTTCTGTTTCGGTTTTTGCATTTTCGGAAATTACTTCCTTATAAAGCAGCTTTCCGGTTTCTCCCGCAAGAGCTTCCATGGTTTCCTTAACATCTGCGTTTGTTTTTATGGAAATAAGAGTTTCTGCATCCTCTATTGCCTTGGAGAAGTCGGTAAAGCCTTCGAAAGCTTTTCCCTCAAGCTCATTTTTTGAAGCTTCAACGGATTTTCCAAAACGTTCCTTTTCTTCGGGAGTATATTCGTTATATGCAGTTAAGTCTATGGTAAATGCCTTTGCATAATCTTCTAAGAATGCTTCAACCTCATCTGCTTCAATATCTTTTATGATTTCAAGTCCGCCTGCTATATATTCCGCACCGAAAAATTCAAAGGTTTCCTCACCGTTTTTTTCTGAAAGAAGGGGACAGAAATAAGCTTCATAAATTCCCTTCACATCGGGAATTTTATATGAGAAGCCCTCCGATGCATAATTTCCGGAAACAATCTGAACTACCGTATCCATGGGAGAAGCCGGATTAATATCCGCAACGGTCTTTCCTTCCTTAAGTACGAAAAGCATCACCGGACGGTCTTTGACAGTTTCTCCGGATTTAGCGGTTATAACCTGAGTATCACCGTTAATTTCATTTTTTAAGGTTACCTCCTCTTCGGAAGGCACCTGACACCACTTAAATTCTTCATCTGTTACCGAATCCTCTGAATTATACACGGAAACTGCCGAAGCAGGCTTTCCGTCAGAGAGTGCCGCAAAAAGTTTAAGAGTCTTGCCCTCGGTATCCGAAAGAGTAATGGGTGAGTAAATAGGTGTTTCGTCTTTTTCGGTTCCGCTTAAGGGTATTGCCTGAAGTGAAGAAAGAATTCCTTCTCCGTCATAAAGGGCTGCATAAACAGTATAAGGCTGTGCTTCGCTGCCGTCATTTATAAAGGAACCGGTAACAACATATTCTCCGTCAGCTAAAGCTTCTGCGGGAGCATCGCCATTTGTAAGAATAAGATTTTGTGCATATTTTCTTTCAGGGGGAGTAACAAATGGGATTTCACCGCTGAAGCGTCTTCCCGCAGTATCACTCACATCCGGCATTATCAGCTTATACGCCGTTGAGCTTTCGAGCTTTGAGGAAAAGTTAAGAACATATTTTAATGCATCGGTTTTCGTCTCCTCATTTACAAGAGTTGCAGATGAAATATCGCAAACAGGATTTCCTTCAGCATCGGCAACAAAAGCCGAAACACCAAAGGAGTTGACCGCGGGATGATTGCTTACTTCAACCGTCATCCGTTCATTTGTATCAGAAATTTCTCCGATGCTTTTTACTGCAAATTCCGGAGCCTCATTATAAACCCTGAAATAGTCTATATCAACATAATCCTTTTCGTCTCCTACCTGTGTCTGAGAGGCATAAGTGAGGTTAAAGCTGAAATACAGATTTCCTGAACCATCTGCAAAATCCTGAGCACCCGAAGAATACTTTTCCTCAATGGTGGAAAGATATTTTCCGTTTGAGTAAACATCTCTTTTGAGAGTTTTAACATCTCCCTCGGCACCTGAAACATTATAGGAATCAATATATAATATATTTGTGAGAGTTATCCATTCTCCATCGGTGTAGGTTCCGATATCGGTTCCGTCTTCGCATGTCTGATTCTCGTATATTTTGCCGTTTCTCAAAGCAGGCATATAGGTTCCATAGGCACTTCCTGCTCTGGAGCGGAAGACAACGTTTCTTCCCATAACGGGTTTTATCTTGTATTCCACTACAATAGTTTCATAATCCTGAAAATTAGAGGGCGCATAATGAATTCTCCATAAGGGGTAACCGTTGTTGCTTCCGGTTCTTCTCATTCTCATAGCCTTATTTTCTCCATAGGCTACTACCTCGTAATCCCCCTCCACGTAGGAATAACTTGTATAATTTCCCTTCTTGATCTGCGATTCCTGTTGAATGCCAAGTGTCCAGTTGGAATCCCCTGTTGTTCCGAAGTCTTCAAAAACGATATGGTGAAGCCCGGGAAACTCAGCCGTATTCTCCGCACCGGCAATGCAACTGCCGGGAATTGCAAGGAATATCACAATCAACAGACTTAAAATTCTTTTTTTCATAATGTTCTCTCCTTTTGTTGATGATATATATTAATCTGCGGAAACGGAAATAAGCCTTCCGTTATGCCACAGAGTACATTGGATTACAGTCGAACCGGTAACCTCCAGCTCCTTAGTAAGATAGCTGCTATCTTTTGTGTTTCCGGGGAATTTAAAGCTGCACTCCTCACCATTAACTATTTAATAAGCTCCGTCCTCCTCTTTATAGCCGCCCCAGATAAGGATAAGCTCATCATCGGAGGAGGTGTTGTTATCTGCCATAAATTTAACCTGCGCATAGGTA
>JAZQFU010000116.1:0-3344 GCA_045539675.1 Clostridia bacterium
GTTCTGTTGTTTATTATTTCGGGAGCGGCTTCAAGCTTAAATTTTTCTCCGTCTTTTTCCCCTTCAAGGCTTCCAAGGCTAAATGCTACGGTTTTACCTTCCTTTGAAATTTCAATTCTGCCCTTTTCATCCGGCTCCTTAACCTGAAATTCCATCATTTCCGCAAAGGCTCTTAAAGGCACAAGAGTTCTTCCGTTTTTGATCCGGGGCAGAGTATCCGTAAGCATAAACTCTCCGTTTATGTATATCTTGGGGGCGGGGTTTAAAACGGTTATCTTATGAATTCCGGGCGCATCGTGTGCATAAAGCTCAAAGCACAACATCTCATTATTGACAATACGTTGAATTCCGTGCCCTCTGTATACCTCATTCCCCTCAATATCATATACTATGTTATAGCCTTCACCGCCAATAAATCCTGACCATTCTATATAATATCCGTCCTGAAACTTTGTCGAAGCAGGAGTATATGGCGTTATCTGTCTGCCCTGAGAAAAAAACGCCTTGTTCCTTCCGGTCATTTTTCCCCCTACAGCATCATATTCAACATATTCATCTCCATACCTTATTTCCATACCTTCAGGAAGAGGAGTAGGATACGCAATATCAATATCATCCGTAATCCCGCTTAATGCCAGCTCGAGCCATTCGCCGGTTACTTCGTTCCCCTTTTCATCAAGATACATATTCCCCTGAGGTGAGCTGCAGCGGATAAAATGCCTTACAATGGCTTTATCTCTTTTCAAAGGAGGCTTATGCTTTATAAACTCTATGGTTTCAAAGACTTTTTGGGTATACTCTTTTATTTCGAGCTTTCCTTCCGAATCATCTGCAAAGAAAAGGTGACAGCCCTTCTCATCCCGGGCAATGAACCAGTATTTTTTATACATATATTTATAGCTGATTTCGGAATATTTCCGGTCAAAAAGATACTTTTCCGCCACAACGTCATATATATTATCAATTCCCTCGCTTTTTTCCCATTTCAGACGTTCCTTATGGTATATAAAATCCGTCAGTTCAAGCCTTTCGCAATCATAGTAATAATAATGCTCATTTCCCTGCTCGCGAAGATACAACCCGGTAGGATCACTCATACTGTGTGACTCTGAATAAATAACATCGTATCTTTTTCCTTCAGGCAGAATTTTTTTTCCCTCTTCGTCACAGATTACAGTAAATTTTCCTTTTTCATCCTCGTCTATAAAGATAAAATAGTTATTTCCGTTAACAAAAAAGCATCCACGGAATTCACTGAATTCTTTTGTTATGGGCTGCATATCATTATTATATAGCTGACCGTTACATATGCCCCTTTTAAATCCCCATACCATAAGTATACAACGGGAGTCCAGATCAGATTGAAAACATGCCACCTCATATGAATGCTTCCGGGACTCAGTTCCCTGAGGATCCAATCCCGGATACTCCATAAGCTCTTCTTTTACTCTGTAGCCCTCGCAGCTGCATAAGCAGGTTAATGCCGGCAATAAAAAGCATATTAAAATAAGAAATAGGTTTTTCATAATTATATACGCTCCTGTTGTGTTATACCATTTTTATGCTCAGTATCTGAATATATATGGCCATATTCTTTCATCCGCACTGCCTCTTTTTGACCATACGCATACAAATCCTCCGGCTTCCCATTTACCGTCTTTTTTATAAAAACTCGAAAGAAATCCGGCATATCTTTCGTATCCCACCGAATAAACCTCCGCATAAACCGGTGTATATTTTACCACTCTGCTCCATTCCGGAGACTCCGTATACTCATTATACAGTCCGTCGAATTCCTCCAGATGCTTCGCAGTATACACTCCATGCTGAACAAGAGGAATAATAACCGAAAGAGTCAACACAAGCACAAGCACAAGGAAAATATACTTTACAATTTTCATATTATCCGTCTCCCTTTCATCAATTCACAACTATCTCCGATTCTCCCGGAGTAAAAGGATACTCAGCATATGCCTTTTTCTTTTTTCCGTCACACTCGAAAATAAATTCAATAAGAATCAGCTTTCGCACCCTTATAACTCTTACCGTGCCTGAATCAAATTCTATACCTGATTTTATAAGAATCTGTTCACTGTATGCCTCGTATTCCGATGTAAGTACGGCAGTATGACAGAATCTGCAAACAAATATCAGCAACATCGCTCCAATGATTACAACTGTAATATAAATGATTTTTTTCCTGTTCATTATCTTCTTACACATCATATATTATTCACATCCAACAACTCCAACATTTTATTATAGTTTTTTCCGGCATAATTTCCGAAAGGCGAACTTGTCGGATATGAGTGTACACCTTTTTCACCACCATACTCTCCCATATTATACAGTGTTGCCATAATTGCGGCTTGGTTATCAATTTCGGGATACACAGATTTCCATATATCTATAATACACTTCATATATGCTGCCGCATATCTTATATTAGTCTTATCATCTTGAAGCTTTTTAGCTATTGCACTCCTCCGACTACTTATATCGTTATTTCCGTGCCACTCTTTATATTCAGTTTTTTTCATATATCCTCTATCTTCTAACATCATAGCAGTTGATATTCTAACCTGCGAAACTCCTAACGATACATCAAGAGCAAATGCCGCTAACGGATCAATATAATAATCCTTCCAATTAACGTTATTTGCCTGCTCTGTATATATAGCTGATGCCAGAATTCCGGGGTTAACATTGTACTCATGTGCTGCATCTAAAATATTCTGTTTATTATTCTTTATAACCTTTTCCGCTCTTTTTTCGCTTTCTGCCGAAGGATTGAGTTCTTTATTCTCATTTGATATATTATTTTTTCGTGACGTTTCAATCAGATTTTCCTGAACGGAATAAACACCGTTCAGAATATTGAATCTTCCGTCAGAAGATTTATACCCCGTCCCGGCAACCTTATATACTTTATCCTCATTTCCCATACGCATTACATCAGAAGGATTCCTATTTCCTCCGGCAATCTGTTCAGAGCTTCCTCTGAGATACTTTCCGGCATCATCTTTTCCGGTTACCTCATCCATGCCTTTAAGAACTGTCAAAACATCCTTTTCTTTTTCCGTACCGTAATTTTTCGAAGCAGCATATCCGGCATTTGCCGGCATTGATGAAAAATGTTGCTGTTCCTTCAGAACAGGAGTGCTAAACGGGAGCTTTTCGACTTTGAAGGAAGCGTCCTTTTTCATCGGGGATTCAAATGTTACCTTATTTGTTTTTGACCTTTGCGTAGCATTTTTCCCTTCCTTTTCACCCCATACATTCTTAGCGACACTCTGCGCAACAGTATATGCTTTATTCTTTTCCTCGGCAAGTCTTTTACTGAC
>JAZQFU010000117.1:0-7111 GCA_045539675.1 Clostridia bacterium
GTGATAAGCGTGATGGGGCATTTTTTACGATTTTTCGCCTTTTTCAATTTTGCCTGAAAATACGGAAAAGGCTTGAAACCAAGCCTTTTCGGGATTCTTCGTATTCAAATCGGCATCACTTAAACAATGAACATCGCGTCATCGAAGTTTATAGCATATAAGATGCAAAACTTCGATGAGAGAAAAGCGAAAAGTGAAAAGAAACGGTTGCTTTTTGCGAAGCAAAAAGCTTCATTTTCTCTTATCTATTCTCTCTTATCTCTTATCTGCTGATAGTATAAATCTTTTATACTATCATCATCGCGTCTCCAAATGAGAAAAATCTGTATTTCTCTCTTATTGCCTCTTCATATGCTTCAAGAATTTTTTCTCTGTTATAGAGAGCAGAAATAAGCATCAGAAGAGTTGACTGAGGAAGGTGAAAATTGGTTACCAGTCTGTCTACAGTTTTGAATTTATAACCGGGATATATAAAAATATCCGTATCTCCTTCGCACGCCGAAACCCTTCCGTTTTCATCTGCGGCAGTTTCAAGAACTCTTACCGAGGTTGTTCCCACGGCAACAATCTTTCCGCCCCGCTCTTTTGTTTCGTTAACCATAGAGGCAGTTTCTTCATTTATAAAATAATGCTCGGTATGCATTTTATGCTCAAGAATATTCTCACACTTTACGGGTCGGAAGGTTCCAAGCCCCACATGAAGAGTAACAAAAGCAATCCCTATGCCCTTTTCCGTTATTTTTTCAAAGAAGGCATCGGTAAAATGAAGCCCCGCTGTGGGAGCGGGGGCAGAGCCGTCAAACTTTGCATAAACGGTCTGATATCTCTCCCGGTCTTCCAGCTTTTCGGTGATATAAGGAGGCAAAGGCATCTGACCGAAACGGTCGAGAATCTCTTCAAAAACTCCTTCATAAGAGAATTCAACTATCCTCCCGCCGTCTTCGGTGAAATCAATAATTTTTGCACTTAAGCTTCCGTCTCCGAAAACAAACTCCGCACCCGGCTTTGCTTTTTTTCCGGGTTTTAAGATTACCTCCCACCTTGTAAGACTGAGTCTCTTAAGAAGGAGAAATTCAATTGCAGCGCCTGTTTCCTTTTTCGTTCCGTAAAGCCGCGCAGGAATAACCCTTGTATTGTTAAGCACAAGTAAATCGCCCTTATTCAGATAATCAATAAGGTCGGTAAAGGTTTTATTTTCAACGGTTCCCTTTTCACGGTTCACCACCATCAGTCTTGAAGCGGTTCTTTCCTTTAAGGGAACCTGAGCTATAAGCTCTTTGGGTAATTCGTAATCAAAATCCTTCAGATTCAATTTATTTCAACTCCGGTATAATAATGCTTTAAAATCTGCTCATAATTCCAGCCGTTTTCCGCAAAGCCCATGGCACCGCACTGACTTAATCCAACGCCGTGACCGTAGCCTTTGCCGTAGATTTTATTTCCTCCGGCGGAATTCAATATTTTTATTTCTCCGTTTCCGTCTTTAACGGCGGTACTTCCTGTTATGCTTTTCTTTCCGTTTGCAGTAAGAACCCCTGCCTTAAGAATATCGGTTCTGCTCTGCCCCGATGCGGAAAGCACCTGATACATAAGGTCTCCTCCGCCGATGGTATAAATCTGACTCTTAAGCCCCAAAACAGTTCTTGCAGACTCACGTAAGAAGGTTTTTTTGCCCTTGGTTCCCGTAACCGTAAGCTCCAGCACTCTTCCCTCCGCATTGGTTTTCGTTACCGAAACATCGGTAACCTCTCCTATATCATAGCCTTTCTTTTCAAAGGAGGCGGTAAGCACCTCGTAATCAAGGTCTGCTTCCCAGGTATAATCGTTGCAGTAAGGGTCGTCCACACCCTTAAGATAATCATAGGGCGAGCCCCAGACATCCTCAACAAAGGCAGTTTTTCCGCCGGAATGAGCAGAATATACTGCAGTAATGGGTTCTCCCTTATAGGTTATGATTTTTCCTGCAGTCTCATCCACGGCAGTGGAGGAAAGCTTGCTTTCCTTTTTCATTCCGAAATAAACCTGACAGCAGGTGGTGGCGCAAAGATTAAAGCCGTCTTTTGAATGTCTGTTTAAATTTTTGACTGCATAGGTTCTTGCGCAGATTGCCTGTGCCTTCTGCGCCTCAAGGGGTGCAGAGGGGCCGATTTCCGAAGGAACAACTCCGTAAAGATACTGCTGCATGGTAATATTTGCAATCACATCTACGGAAGCACCCTTTCTCACGTATTCAAACAATCCGCGATAGCTTGTACCTTCATATGTAATATACAGATCACCTGCAGAGCCTACTGCCGGATTCATACCGTCTTCCCCTGCAAAAATAAGAATTGTTTTTCCCGATTTATCCCTGAAAGTAATGCGGCTCTGATTTGCTCCTACGGGATAAGCCGAGGGATTCGTTTCTCTTACTCTTGCAAGCTCGGCATCAGCCGCTTCCTGAGTATAGAGATTTTCCGATACTGCATAGTATTTTGAATTTTTATAGAAAAGTGATGCTCCGCTTTCCGAACAATAGCTTTTTGCTCCTTCATAATCCCCATCGAATTCCTTATGCACAACATAAAAGGAATCAATGGCATGAAGAGTAACAGCTTTTCCCTCATAGCCTGCTATTTTATACATTTCGTCTCCCAGAGCATAAAAGCTGAAGCCGTCGGTAGATAAAAGCTCTGCCGAGGTTATTGCCGAAGAGCCGTATTTCATTCCTATCCGAACTCTTTCCGGAACCTTTATCTCCGCATATGTATCTGCCGTAAGCATAAGCAGACTCATAAGAAAAACAAGCATCAGTATAATATATTTTTTCATATTCTGCCCTCCCGTCAGAAAAGACTTATCTGTGACTCCTTATCATCATCTGATTTCTGGAAGCAGCCCACAGCAGGGATATTTTTGGTTTTATAATATCCCGGGTCCTTAAGTCTTGTTTTTGAAAGCTCAGAAACCTTCTTAAGCTTTCCGCCTTTTTTAAGAGTCATAACCTTGACTCCCGAAGAATTTCTGGCGGTTTTGGGATTTATTGATGCAGATTCAAACACAAGTATTTTTCCTGTATTCGCATATGCTACCATTTCGCAATCCTCGGCAAGGTATATGATTTTCACAAGCTTTTCCTTCTCATAATAGCTGTTTATAAGCTTCTTACGGTTGGTTTTGGTGCTGTATGAATCCATATTTATCTTTGCAATCTTACCGTTATCATAAGCAAAAAGAAGGTATCCCTTATAATTATTCGACGGAAATACGTCAATTACCTCTTCATCCTGGTCAAATCCTAAAATTGACTTTAAGTATTCGCCCATCTGACTCAGCTTACAGTCATTGATATCGCAGATTCTTGTTTTATAGCAGTTTGCCTTATCTGTAAATACAAGGAGCTCACCAAGGTTGGTTTCTTCAAATTCCTTAATAAGCTTATCCCCTTCCTTGAACTTATGCTCACCGCCGGCTCTTAAGGAAACAAGGGGAATTTTCTTTAAATAGCCCTGCTTTGTGAGGAATATTTTAAGATTATAATCCTCAACGGTATCTTTATTATCAAATACCGCAACATCCTCTGCACCAATGATATCCGTCTTTCTTTCAGTACTGTATTTTTCCTTGATTTTCAGAAGCTCTTCCTTTATTTTCCCTTTAATTTTCAAGGGAGAGGAAAGAAGATCGTTAAGCTCGGAAATTTCTTTTTTAAGATTATCAATTTCCGAGGTTTTGGTTAAAATATATTTCTTATTCAGATTACGGAGCTTGATTTCCGCAACAAATTCCGCCTGCTTCTCATCAATTCCGAAGCCTTTCATAAGATTGGGAACAACCTCGCTGTCGTCTTCGGTTTCTCTTATGATTTTTATCGCCTTATCAATATCAAGCAAAATCTTTGCAAGACCCTGCAAAAGGTGAAGCCTTTCGCCCTTTACATTGATTTCATATTTTGTCTGCCTTTTTATGCAGTCAATACGGAATTCCGACCAGTTTCTTAAGATTTCGGATATTCCCATAACCATAGGCGCACCCTTGACTAAGATATTGAAGTTACACGCAAAGCTATCCTCAAGAGGAGTCATTTTGAAAAGCTTAAGCATAAGCGCATCGGGGTCTGTACCTCTTTTAAGCTCAATTGCAAGCTTCAGACCCTGCAAATCGCTTTCGTCACGAAGGTCTGCAATATCTTTGATTTTATTCCCCTTTATAAGCTCGATTATTTTATCCATAATGGCTTCGCAGGTGGTAGTATAGGGAATTTCATAAATCTCAATCATATTGAGCTTTTTATCGTAACGGTATTTGGAACGCACTCTGATGCTTCCTCTTCCTGTGGCATAGATTTCTCTTATTGCCTCTTCGTTATATAAAACGGTTCCTCCCGTAGGAAAATCGGGCGCAAGAAGATATTTAGTCATATCTGCATTTTCATCATCCAGATATGCTACCGTTGCATCGCAGACCTCTCCCAGGTTAAAGCTTGCAATATTTGAAGCCATACCTACGGCGATACCCTGATTTGCATTTACGAGTATCGTGGGAAAGGTTACGGGAAATAATGTGGGCTCCTTTAAGGTACCGTCATAATTATCCACAAAATCAACGGTATCCTTATCTATATTTTTAAATAATTCCTGACATATTTTATCAAGCTTGGCTTCGGTATATCTGGAGGCGGCAAATGCCATATCTCTTGAATAAACCTTACCAAAGTTACCCTTGGAATCAACAAGCGGATAAAGAAGGCTCTGATTTCCCCTTGTTAAACGCACCATAGTTTCGTAAATCGCCATATCACCGTGGGGATTAAGCTTCATGGTCTGACCCACAATATTTGCCGACTTTGTTCTTCCGCCGTTTAAAAGTCCCATTTTATACATAGTGTATAAAAGCTTTCTGTGAGAAGGCTTAAAGCCGTCAATTTCGGGAATGGCACGGGAAATAATAACGCTCATGGCATAGGGCATATAATTTGTTTTCAGAGTTTGGGTAATAGGTTCTTCTATATGATTCATAATCATCAGCTTATATCAAGATATTCCAGATAATCGTTTCCGAAATCCCTGATATAATCCTTCCTTCCCTGCAGATTTTCGCCGAGAAGCAGCTCGAAAACCTCTCTGGTTTCCTCTGCATCCTCCGGCATAACCTTAATAAGCTGTCTTGTTTCGGGATTCATAGTGGTTTCCCACATCATTTCCGGTTCATTTTCACCAAGTCCCTTTGAACGCTGAATTGAATATTTTCCCGGTATTTTTGAAAGTATTTCTGTTTTTTCCTTTTCGTCATAGGCAAAATAAGTTTTATCTCCTGCCGTTATTTCGAAAAGGGGAGATTTTGCAATAAATACCTTCCCCTCAGTTATAAGAGTGGGGCAAAGTCTGTAAAGCATTGTTAAAATAAGAGTTCTTATCTGGAAGCCGTCCACGTCGGCATCGGTGCAGATAATAACCTTGCTCCAGCGGAGCTTTTCAATATCAAAGGAGCTTAAATCCTTATTATGCTTGGTATTGATTTCAACGCCGCAGCCTAAAACCCTCATAAGGTCGGTAATAATTTCACTCTGGAAAATCTTATCGTATTCCGCCTTAAGACAGTTTAAGATTTTACCTCTTACGGGCATAATTGCCTGAAATTCCGCATCTCTTCCCATTTTACATGAGCCCATAGCCGAGTCACCCTCCACTATATAAAGCTCTCTTCTTTCAACGTCTTTGGTTCTGCAGTCTACGAATTTTTTGATACGGTTGGTAAAATCAATTTTTTCTCCCAGCTTTTTCTTGATGTTAAGCTTTGCCTTTTCCGCATGCTCACGGCTTCTCTTATTAACGAGAACCTGCTCCGCAATACGGTCTGCATCAATTTTATTTTCAATGAAATAAATCTCAAGCTGTTCCTTTAAAAACTCGGTCATACAATCCTGAATGAACTTATTTTTAATTGCCTTCTTAGTCTGGTTTTCGTAAGAGGTTACCGTAGAGAAGGAATTTGAAATAAGAATCAGACTGTCTTCAACATCGGCAAAGCTGATTTTTGCTTCGTTCTTGGTATATTTTCCAATCTGCTTTATATATTTATCAATTGCATATACAAATGCACTTTTAACTGCCTTATCGGGAGAGCCGCCGTATTCCAGCCAGCTTGAGTTGTGATAATATTCAATAAGCCGCACGTTATTATTAAAGGCAAAGGCAACGTGAAGCTTAACCTTATAATCCTCTTTATCGCTTCGGTCTCTTCCCACACGCTCTGCAGAGCAGGAATGAACCGAGGTGAAGTTGCTTTCTCCTGCAATTTCCCTGATATAATCCATTATACCGTCTTTATAAAGATAGGTATAAAGCTCAAAGCCTCCGTCTTCCTTTTCATCGTAAAGCTTGAAGGTTATTCCGGCATTTACCACCGCCTGCTTTTTTAAGGTATCCTGAAAGAATTCAAGGCCGATATTGATATCCGTGAATACTTCAAGATCGGGAAGCCATTTAATGGAGGTTCCCGTTTTATTATCGGTTGCTTTTTCCTTTTTAAGACCGCCGATATTTTTACCCTTTTCAAAGTGAAGGTTATATATATATCCGTCTCTTTTAACCTCAACGTCCATATAGCGTGAAGCATACTGAGTTGCGCAGCATCCCAGGCCATTAAGACCAAGGGAAAAGCCGTAAACATCGCCGTCGTTATTATTATATTTTCCGCCGGCATACATTTCGCAGTAAATAAGCTCCCAGTTATATCTCTGCTCCTTTGGATTGAAATCAACGGGAGTTCCTCTTCCGTGGTCGGTTACCTCAATGGAATGGTCACGGAACCGCCTTACTTCAATAACTTTTCCGTAGCCTTCTCTTGCTTCGTCTATTGAATTGGAAACTATTTCAAAAAATGCGTGCTGACATCCGTCAAGCCCGTCCGAGCCAAAGATTACCGCAGGTCTTTTTCTGACTCTGTCTTCATCTTTAAGCTGGGAAATACTGGTATTATCATAATTCTGAGCCATTTAGTCACCTCAAAACTTATATTTTAAGTCATTATAAACTCATTCTATTATATTATAACATAAAACAAAGAAATTTCAAAGGAAAATTTTTAAATATCCATTATTTTTTAAGAATTCTTTTTTCTCTGAAGGAAA
>JAZQFU010000118.1:0-2827 GCA_045539675.1 Clostridia bacterium
ATTCGTAAGTCAAAAATACTTTCTGCTTTATTACATCAAAATCGTTGAAACCCGCATAAACACTGAATAAAAAGAGAGCAATATAGACTGCATCTATATTGCTCTCTTTTTTTGGAGGCGCCACCCGGATTTGAACCGGGGATCAGGGTGTTGCAGACCCACGCCTTACCACTTGGCTATAGCGCCTTAAAGTAAAAGACGCAAAATGCGTCTTTTAGTGGAGCGGAAGACGAGATTCGAACTCGCGACGTTCACCTTGGCAAGGTGACGCTCTACCACTGAGCCACTCCCGCATTTATTTTAATGGTGCCTCCGGGCGGAATCGAACCACCGCCACGGGGATTTTCAGTCCCCTGCTCTACCAACTGAGCTACAGAGGCAAACTTGGAAAAAATATGCCGCCCAAAGCGGCAAAAATAAAATGGCGACCCGACGGGGACTCGAACCCCGGACCTCTAGCGTGACAGGCTAGCGTTCTAACCAACTGAACTACCAGGCCAAGTGGTGGGAACAACAGGGCTCGAACCTGTGACCCTCTGCTTGTAAGGCAGATGCTCTCCCAGCTGGGCTATGCGCCCATGCTTTCCTTAAGCGACAGTGATAAGATTATATCACATTGTTTTTGATTTGTCAACACTTTTTTTGAAAAAGTTTTTGTTGATCTCAACAACAGAAACCATTATACACGATTCATATCCATTTGTCAACACTTTTTTTAATTTTTTATTATAAAAAATATCCGTTGGCTTTTTTCCTTGGGTTTTTTAAAGGAAAAAGCATCATAAACTGCCATAAGCTTATGCCCAGCTTCCTCAGTAACAGCGGCAATTTCGGAAATCCCGTAGGCTCTTTCCCGCTGCTCCTCATAAAACCTTTCATAAGCCTCTCCCTCACGGTAAAACATATCAAGATAGAATCTGCAGATTCCGGTTTTCTTTGAAAAATCACTCTGCCATACAAGATAAACATCTTCATTTTCAAAAATATGGGTTTTTCCGTGAAGAATATTTTCAAAATAATAAGAGGTATTCATATCGAAAATCATAATTCCGCCCGGATTAAGATAATTTTTTAAAAGCTTAAGCATTTTTAAAATATCTTTAGGCGAAGTAAGATAATTCACGCAATCCAGGGATGAATAAATAGCATCAACCGTTCCGTAAAGCTCAAAGCTTCTCATATCCTGGCAAAGATAAAGAATATTATCCCTTTTATTTTCCTCCTGAGCTATTCCCAGCATTTCCGGGGAAATATCTATTCCTATCATATCATAGCCACGGTCTGCCATAATTGCGGTAAGGCTTCCGCTTCCGCAGCCCAAGTCAAGCACAAGCCCGGGAGATATTCTGAACTTTTCAAATATTTTTTCATAATAATCGGCGAACTTTTCATAATCGTTATCCGCCATAAGCTTATGATACCCCTTTGCAAAGGATCCATACATTATTTTTACACCTGCCAGTCTATGGGTTTAAAGCCGTTTTCTTCAAGAAATTTATTTGTTTTCGAAAAATGACGGCATCCGAAAAATCCGTTATAAGCAGATAAAGGGCTTGGATGCGCCGCCTGAAGCACAAGATGCTGCTTACCTTTAATAAGCGCCGCCTTTGCCCTTGCGTTTCCGCCCCAGAGAAGAAATACAACGGGCTTTTCTCTTTTATCAAGTAGCTCTATTATACGGTCGGTAAAAATGCTCCATCCGATTTTACTGTGAGAATTGGCTTCTCCCGAGCGGACGGTAAGGGAAGTATTAAGAAGCATTACCCCCTGCTTCGCCCAGCCTTCAAGAAAGCCGTGAGAAGGAATTTCAAAGTCTTCAATATCAGTTTTCAATTCCTTATATATATTAACAAGCGAAGGCGGAATCTTTATATCGGGATTTACCGAAAAAGCAAGACCGTGAGCCTGCCCCTCGCCGTGATAAGGGTCCTGTCCGAGAAGAAGCACCCTTGTATCTTCATACGAGGTCAGCTTAAGAGCATTGAAAATATTATGCATATCGGGGAAAATCCGTGCAGTCTGATACTCCCTTTTAAGAATCTCCCTTATTTTAAGATAATAATCAGATGAAAACTCATCCTTTAAAAGCTCGTCCCAGTCATTTCCTATATGAACCATTTTTCTCGCCTCCTTCTGTATTATATATTAAAATGCCTTTTCCGTCAACAAAAGATTAACTTAGATTTAACTTGACTTTTGAAAATGCCTATGATACACTCTCCCCGAAAAACGCTCAAAGGAGGAAATTTATGAGTATTTTTGATTTTCTCACAATGATTGGAGGACTGTGCCTTTTCCTTTTCGGAATGGATATTATGGGGCAGTCACTTGAAAGAAGAGCAGGCGGAAGCCTCAGAGCCCTTCTTGAAAAGCTCACCTCAAACAAAATTTTAGGACTCCTCACAGGTCTTGGAATAACGGCAGTTATTCAGAGCTCATCGGCAACCACGGTTATGGTTGTGGGCTTCGTTAATTCAGGACTTATGAATTTAACTCAGGCGATTAACGTTATTATGGGTGCAAACATAGGAACCACCGTAACCGCCTGGCTTTTGAGCTTAACGGGAATTGACAGCGGAAACATTGTTGTTCAGCTTCTTAAGCCCTCATCATTTACTCCCGTGCTTGCACTTATAGGAATCATATTCACAATGTTTTCAAAGAGCAGCAAAAAGAAAGATACCGGACTCATTCTTTTGGGCTTTGCAACTCTTATGTTCGGAATGGAAACCATGTCTGATGCAGTTTCGGGCCTTTCGGAGGTTCCTGCCTTCAGAAATGCCTTTATACTCTTTAAAAACCCCATCCTCGGAGTTCTTGCAGGAGC
>JAZQFU010000119.1:0-5207 GCA_045539675.1 Clostridia bacterium
AACCTGCGGATACATATATATGCTCACAGGTGAAAAAGATATAGGAAGGTATGCGGCTAAGGGAATTGTTGAGCTGAGCAGTTGGGATACGGCAGGAGTAACATCGTACTATTATGATGATATGAATGCCGTATGGCTTGCACTTACTATCGGTACGGTCTATGACTGGGTCCACGACCTTCTTACTGAGGATGAAAAGCAGATTGTATTTGATTCCATAAGAAAAAGAGTGAAGCAGTTCGGATTTCTGCAGGATTCGGTCTATAGTGTTCCAAATGATTCCCACGGCTGGACGAATATTGCATATATGGGAATAATGGCTCTTGGCTTATACGGAGATATGCCCGAGGCAAAGGAATGGTTCAATAAGTGTGCTTATATTTTTGCTGCTACGTGTACACCTTATTCCTATCAGGATGGAGGTCATGCTCACGGAACCTATTACTGGATGGCGGCAATAGAAGAGTATATACTTTTTATTGATGTGCTTCATCTTGCGGGAATTGCTTCTCTTTATGATTCTGCCTGGTTTACAAAACAGTCTGATTTTTATACTTATGTATATCCGAAGGGATCAAGGGGTTCATTCGGTGACGATTCCAATAATGCTTTTATGCGTGAGCCTATAGCTTACTATAATTACCGTATGGCGGCAAATTCGAAGAATCCTTCAGCGAAGTGGTTTGCAGAGCAATTTGATCCTCAGCATGATATGGTGGATTATTTCTATGCTCCATTCTATGATGAGATTGAAGCTGCGGATCCTGAAAAGCTTCCTCAGGCAAGACACTTTGAGGATATCGGCTGGGTTGCAATGCATAGTAATATTGCAGATGAAAACCGTGTGATGATGACCTTTAAATCAACGGAATACGGAACTTATAATCACGGCGGTTGTGATGCGAATGCTTTTATAATAGAAGGATTTGGTGAGAATCTTGCAATAAAAAGCGGTTATTATGATTCATACCGTTCAAGGCATAATGCTGGATTTACGAAAAAATCCTATGCACATAATACTATAACCGTAAACGGCGGTAAGGGTCAGCTTGACGATAACCTTGATGCTGACGGAAAAATAACATCATTTATTACGGGTCCTGAGTTTGATACCTGCACAGGTGATGCAACAAAGGCTTATATGGGAAGACTGGGCAAGTATAAGAGAACGATGATTTATATAAGACCCGACCAGTTTATTGTTATAGATGATCTTGAAGCACCTAATAAGGATCAGAAATTGCAATATGAATGGTGGTTTAATGCGGAGCAGGATATAAGGGTGTATGACGATAAAAGCGGAGCGAGGATATATGCAGGAAATGCGGTGCTTGATGCAAAGCTTCATTATCCCGAAGGCTGCACTCCTTATTATACCGATTTGTTTTCGGGGCCCGACCTTGTTCATATTCCCGCAACGGGAGGATATGCGGATGCGAATATAGATAAGCGTGTATGGTTCGAAACGCCAAAGCTTCACAGCACTAAAATGGTTGTGACAATGGATGTTCATACTAAGGATAATGAAACGAAAAATGTTAAACGTGAAGAATTTTCCGATTATCTGAAGCTTACCTTTGAAGACGGAACCGTTGCTCTCATTAATCTTAAAAATGATAACGGCAGAGTGGTAACTGATGATGATATGGAATTTACAGGTGAAGCGGTTGTATACAGCGATGATACAATAATGCTTACTAACGGAACCTATCTCAAGGCATACGGAACCGAGATTTTTAAAGCCGAAAAAACAGCTTCCCTAAGTCTTGGTCTCAACGAGCTTTCCGTGTCCACCGAAGAGGATAATGATGTATATGTAAATCTCTGCAATGAATACGGTCATTGCTGCAAGCGTGTTACAACCTATGACGGAAAAGAGCTTCTTCCGGGAATTGGTGTAACCACCGAAGGAATCCAAAACGGCGGACTTTCAATGAAGCTTGATCACGGTGACTACAGAATGAAGTTTGAAAAGCAGGATGTTACCGTGGGTTATGCCGGTAAGGTTGAAATTGATGTTGTTATAGACGGTGTAAGTAATATTCATAAGCTTAACGGATATAAGCAGGCAGACGGAACCATAAATGCAAGAGGCAGAATTGAGGTTCCTGCAGGTAAATATAAGATAGTTGAAAAAAACCGTGAGCTTAGCTTTGATGGTATGGAAAACAATTCAATGAGAAACCTTTCGAAGGTATATGTGAGCACTTCTGCATTGGAAGGAAACAGAGTTCTGCTTGAATCAAGAAAATCGAAAATGCTTTCCGGAAAGCAGATAGACGATTACGATAATATCAAAAATACGGCAGATGCTTTTGTTGAAGCAGAGGATTATGACTACATGAAGGTTGGTTATAAATACGAAAACGGAATGGTTTCCGGCGGAAAAGCGATTACTCAGTTAAACGGCGCCGGAGCGGAAGCGGCTTATACCTTCAATGTTCCCGAATCAGGCTATTACAATATATATGCAAAATATGTATGCTGGCCCCTGGGCGGTGCGGGAATACGTAATTTCACAATCGGAGGAAGCACCTTCACCTCTGATCTGCCCTTCACTTTGAGCTGGGGAATTTCTCTTGAAGACTGGAAGGCTGTTGAAATACCTGCAAATGTTTATCTTGAAAAGGGCGAGAACACCATGACGGTTGATGCAACTGCCGGAATGTGGAACTACGACTGGATTGCTCTTAAAAAAGTTAAATAAAAATCAATATAAAACAAAGTAAAGGAGGAAGAATTAAGCGAATCCCCAAAATAAAAAGAAAACGAAAAAGGAGATGTTTTTTGTGAAAAGAACAAGAATTGTTTCAATTGTCCTTGCTTTTGCAATGATGCTTTCGCTTATGAGCTTTAACGTATTTTCGGATGGCGAATCGGATTATGAGTTAGTTATCTATGCCGACGGCGGCTCTGATTTCTATACCGGAACCTGTCCCGGATACGTGGAAGGTTCAACAACCTTTTCCACTCAGGTGAGTCCTCTCTGGAACGGCGTATCTGCCGTAGTCGGTCAGGAAGACCGTACCTACGGAGTTGTTAACGGCTACGGTAAGGAAGACGGAGATGAAATCTACCGTTATACCAAGCTTGAATGGTACGGAGACTTTCAGCTTATCTGCTTCGGTCACGGGCTTCTTACGGAAAAAAGAGACCAGGTTGGTGAATTCAGCTACCGTCTCGATGCAGAGCAGGCCCTTAAGCTTGGAACCAACAGAATGGATAATGAAGCGGTAAGTCAGCTTATGATTCCCAGAACCGATAATCTCTGGCACAGATTAACCTGGGCATATAACAGTGAGCTTGCAGAAACAAATGTATGGGTGGATGGAAAATACCTCGGAAAAATGAGCGGAAAAACCGCAGGACTCTGGGTGCTTACCAGTGCATGGCTCTGCGAAGGTGAATTCATAGAGCTTGACGATGTTAAGGTATGGACTTTAAAGCCTGAGGCAAGTGCAATAGTTTCCGGAGAAGGGGATTCTGTTGTTTATGAATCCTATAACAGAATAGTTTCCGAAAAGCTTTGCAATATAGAATTCGGTGCTCTTGAAGGCGAAGATTTTATTGCTTCATCCACCGAAGGCAGTATTACCGTTGATAATGCACCTACCTGTGCAGATGTTATATATGAGGCGGAAAATAATGAAGGCGTAACCGGAGCGGTAATATATAACAGCGATTTTACCGAAATTCTCGGAGACGGAGCAAATCCCGGCGGTGGAATTCTCGTTGTTGAAAAAACTGCTGATTCGGGAAATAAAGCCTACGGATACTATAAAATTCTTGATGATTCCCTTTATTTCGAATATCAGAAGGCAATATATGCAAACGGTGACAGCTTCTATATGGGAAATGCTGCCGGCATTACAGATGGAGCACTCAATGCGGCTAACGTGAGAGATCCCCTGAATGCAGGCGGAACTGTTGCGACACTTACGGCAGCAGATGCATTCGGTAAAAAAGCGGGAGATAAGGTTTACAGATTCACAAATGAAACTACCCCCGGCGGCTGGTATCACTATTTCTGCTTTGCTAACGGTGTTCCCGGAGCATCAGGAGATATGGTTGGTGAATTCAGCTATCGTCTCGGAGCTGAGCAGAATATCTGGCTTCAGGGTAACAGAATTGCCAACGGAGTAGCAGCTTCAGATATAATTACAATTCCCTATAAGGATAATTTGTGGCATACTTTAAGCTTTGCATATAACAGTGTAACAAACAGCACTATTATTTATATTGACGGAGTATATCATTCGACACTTAACTTCCCGACCGCAGGACTCTGGGTAATGAGCTCAAACGGAATTCCTGCAGGAAAGGTAATAGAATTCGATGATCTTAAGGTTTATCACCTTACCACCGCAACAAGCGGTATTACTCATACTGATGAAAATGGTGCAACAATTTACGATTCTTATGATTATATTGTAAACGATAAGCTTGATAATTCAGGAAAGTATGAGATAAATACTTCAAATACCGTGCTTTCAGCCGATGAAATCAAGGTTGAGGTTGTAATAGGAACAACCGTTGAGGCGCTCATCGCTGATGTTAAGAGTGATTCTTCTGTTACGTATGCGGCGGTTATTAACGCAGAAAACGGAGCAGAAGCAGAAGGCACAGAGCTTGCAGCAGGAAAAACTCTTGCAGTTTCAAAGTTAAATAAAAACGGAAGTGAAATCGTAAAATACTACAGCATTGTAGATGCGGCTTCCGGCTTTGAATATGAAAGGGAAATATATTCTGACGGTGAAAATTTCTGGCTTGGTAATGCACCGGGATACAGTGAAGGTGCAACAACCTGGGCTTCAACCAGCTATCCCTATAACAGCGCAACCTCAGATGCTGTAAGCGCGGCTGTTCCCGGCTACGGAAAGGCGGAAGGGGATAAGATTTTCAGATATAACGGAACAGGCGTTGCAGGCTCCTGGTATCAGTTTATTTGCTTCGGAAACGGAGTTCCCGGTGCCTCCGGAGATATGGTAGGAGAGCTTAACTACCGACTTAGCGGCGGTCAGAATGCATGGCTTCTTGCCAACAGAATGTATAACGGAATTACAAGTGATAATAATATCATAACTCTCCCGTATAAGGATGATTTATGGCATCATCTTACCTTTGCCTATAACAGCGTAACCCACGAAACAACCTTCTGGAACGACGGAGAATATATGAATAAGCTGACCTTCCCCTCAGCAGGCTTA
>JAZQFU010000120.1:0-7850 GCA_045539675.1 Clostridia bacterium
GCCGCTTCGTCTCTTTCGTTATCGGCGGAAATAAGGTCGATTTTTTCTCCGCCCTCCTTACCTGTCCACAGGCTTTTTGATTTTCTTCTGCTGTTATGGGCAATAACCGCATTTGCGCTGTCTAAAATATAGTGAGTTGAGCGGTAATTCTGCTCAAGCTTGAATACCTTCGCATTATCAAACTGCTTTTCAAAGGAAAGAATATTTTCAATATCCGCACCTCTGAAACGGTAAATACTCTGATCGTCGTCACCCACAACGCATATATTCCCCGATTTAGCCGCAAGCATGGAAATAAACATATACTGAATCTTCGAGGTATCCTGATACTCATCCACGGTTATGTAGCTGAAACGGTTCTGCCATTTTTTAAGAACCTCGGGATGCTTTATGAAAAGCTCAACTGTTTTGAATAAAATATCGTCAAAATCAACGGCATTATACTGAAGAAGCTTTTCCTGATAGAGTCTGTAAACCCTTGCAGCGATTTCCGCAACGGGATTCATCCCCACCTCCTTAATTGCCTCTGCAGGAGAAATATATTTATCCTTCCAGGAGGAAATATAGCTCTGGGTGGTTCTCACCGGCACGATTTTATCATCTATGGAAAGCTCTGCATAGCAATCCTTGATTAAGGTTGTTGAATCTCCCGCATCATAAATGGCAAAAGAGGATTCCATTCCAAGCTTATCAATATCCTGCCTTAAAATTCTCACGCAGGCTGAATGGAAGGTAAGAACCCACATAGCATTTGCCGCAGGGCCGACAAGTCTTTCAATTCTTTCTCTCATTTCCCCTGCCGCCTTATTGGTGAAGGTTATGGCAAGGACGCTTCTCGGGTCTATGGGATTTCTCGTTATAAGCTGATTTTCAAAAAATCCGGGATTTTCTTTATTCGCTTCAAGGTCTGAAAGAGCCTCCTCCGTTAAATTTTCGGGAAGCCAGCTTGTATTATAGCTGTCTCCGTATTTAAGCATATATGCAATACGGGAGGTAACGGTGGTGGTTTTTCCGCTTCCTGCACCGGCAAGAATAAGAAGGGGCCCGTTTACGGTAAAGGCCACCTCTCTTTGTATATCGTTAAGATTGGCAAACTGCCTTTCAAGTATTTCTTTTTTAAGTCGGGTAAATCTTTCTAACATTATTTATTCCTCATATTACTTTCAGTATGGGCTTATGAGCCTCGCTTATATGAACGGGTATTTCGGTTTTTTCTTCAAGTACCGCCGCAATTGCTTCAAGAACAATATTTTCGGTTTCAAAATGACCTGCCTCTATAAAAGAGAGACCTGCCTCTTTTCCGTATAAGGCGTGGTGATGCTTAACCTCACCCGTAACAAAGGCATCGGCACCGTTTGCAACAGCCTCTTCGTATAAATCCGAGCCTGCACCGGAGCATAAAGCCACGGTTTTTATTCTTTTGCTTTCATCTCCCGAGTATCTTACGGCAGAAATCCCGAGAGCCTCCTTGCAAAGCTCTGCAAATTCCTCAAGATTCATTGCATAGGGAAGGGTTCCGATTCTTGCAATTGAATCTCCCTCTTCGCCGCCTAAATAAGTTACGTCTATAAGTCCGAGTCTTTCCGCAAGGCAGTCGTTCACTCCGCCGTCTGCCTTATCAAGATTGGTATGAGCCGCAAAAAAATTTATTCCTTTTTTTATAAGGCTTATTATGAGCCTTCCCTCTGCTTCCTCTTCGGTTATTCTCTTTAAGGGCGAAAAAATAAGAGGATGATGGGTTATTATCATATCGCAGTCAAGAGTTTCCGCTTCGGCAATCACTTCCGGGGTTAAATCCAGAGCAAGAAGAATTCCCGAAAGGGTATTTTCCCTTCCGCCCACCTGAAGTCCCACGTTATCCCAGGGCTCCTTAAGGCTTTGGGGCGCAATGCTCTCCATTATTTTTTCAATATCTCTGACCTTAACCATAAAAGCTCCTCCAAGAGTTTTTCATAATATTTTTTCCGTTCCTCACCCTCCGAAGCATCCTCAAGTCCTTCAAGAACTCTCCGGAATTTTTCTTCGGTGCGGCGGAAATATTCTTCGGTTATTTCACGGGGAGTATCCGTAAGTCGGTTTAAATCCCCCGTATAATAAAATATTTCCTTTGAATAGGGCTCTTCCCTGCCGTTTTTCACGGTGAGAATATGATAAAGCCTTTCTCTTTCTTTGCAGATTGTTTCTTCGGTTACGGTAAATCCGTCGGAAATAAGCTTCCTTCTTAAATCCGGAAGGGAATTCATCGGCTGAAGAATGAATTTTTCAACAGAGCGGGTAACCCTTTCATTTTCATTAAGAAGCTCTGAAATAAGAATTCCGCCCATTCCGGCAATAACAACGGTTTCCGCCTCTCCGGGAGAAATAACGGTAATTCCGCTTCCAAGTCTTGTTTCTATCTGCCCTTCAAGTCCTGCCTTTTTAATATTTTCATCTGCAGATGCCAGAGGCCCTTTATTAACATCTGAGGCTATAACCCGCTCCGCTCTTTTTTCTCTTACTGCGGCTATGGCAAGATATCCGTGATCACAGCCCACATCAAGAAGGCTTCTGCAGTTATTTATTTTTTTGAGCACGGTTAAAAGTCTTTCCGTCATAGCTTTTCCACCGAAACCAGATCAAGCATTCCAAAGGCTTCAATAAGCCCCGGCATTGCAGTATCTTCCTTTGTTACCTTAACTGCCGCAATAGAGCCTGCAAGCTTAAGCATTTTATAGCAATCGGAGTTATTCTTAAGTCCGTAGATTATTCCTGCAAGGAAGCTGTCTCCTGCACCCGTGGTATTAACCGACTTAACGGGAGGCGGAGTCATTTTAAAGGTTCCGGAGTCACAGACCATAATAGCCCCCTTTTCTCCCATGGTTGCTATTGCATATGTAACGCCTTTTTCGTGAATATCCGAAAGAACTTCTATGATATCCCCATCGGTTTCAAGGTTTCTTCCTGCATATTCGGAAAGCTCAAAATCATTGGGGCAGATAAGATAAGGCTTTTCATACAGAGCATAACGGAGTGCTTCACCGCTGCAGTCAAAAAGCACCTTCTTCCCCTTTGACGATGCAATTCTTATAAATTCATTATATACATCCTTTGCCATTCCCGTTCTTGCCGCACCGGCAATAACAACGTATTCCGCTTCATCGAGCTTTTTTCTGTAAAGATTAAAAAGACTTTCGGTTTCTGCCGTTGTTACGGGGGCGGAATATTCATTAAGATCGGTAAATGCGCCTGTTTTTATATCTGCGATTTTCACGTTGAAACGGATATCCGCATCGGTTTCAACAAAATCGTAATTCACGTTTTCCATTTCAAGAAGAGTCTTGAAATACCCGCCAAGCACTCCGCCGCAGAAGCCGATTGCAATATTGGGAACATTAAGTGAGGTAAGCATTCTTGAAACATTAATTCCCTTGCTGCCGGGAAGCACAACATTTTTTGAAGCATAATTTACTCTGTCCGGCTCAAGACCGTCTACAACGTAAGTCTTATCAAGACTGGGGCTTAAGCTTAAGGTTATTATCATAAGACTCCTCCTTCTTTTATAATCCGTATACTTTCTTTGCGTTATTAAAGGTTATCTCTGCCGCTCTTTCCTCGCTTATTCCTCTTAATTCCGCTACCGTTCTTAAGGTATGGATAAGATTAAGAGAGGAATTTCTTTTACCTCTCACCGGTTCAGGTGAAAGATAGGGGCAGTCGGTTTCTATTAAAATTCTGTCTTCGGGAACGTATGCACAGGATTCCTTCACGTGCTTTGCGTTTTTATAGGTTACCACTCCCGAAAAGGAAATAAAATATCCCAGGGAAAGTGCTTCTCTTGCAGTTTCCTTACTTCCCGAAAAGCAATGATATATCCCCGTTGCCTTATGGGCTTTTAAAATATCAAGGGTATCTTTAACCGCTTCTCTTTCGTGAATTATCACGGGAAGTCCAAGCTCCTCCGCAAGGGAAAGATGCTTATCAAATTCCCTTCTCTGAATATCACGGGGAGAATTATCATAATGATAATCAAGCCCGGTTTCACCGATGGCAAGAATCTTTTCATGCTCCGAAAGAGCTCTCAGGCGGTCATAAGCTTCATTTGTTGCATCCTTGGAATCGTGGGGATGAATTCCTACACTTCCGTATATAAACGGATATTTTTCGCAAAGTGCAACGCTTCTTTCCGAGGATTCCATATCGTAGCCAACATTCACGGCGTATTCCACGCCTGCCTCATAAACCTCTTTAAGGAGGGCATCTCTGTCCTCCTCAAAGCGGTTATCATTATAATGTGCGTGAGAATCAAAAAGCTTTAGCATATTTCGCTTCCGGAGGGAAGGTCTCCCGAATGGGTAAGAAGCTCAAGTCCCTCATCCTTCACAACCGAAAGAATCATGCCCTCTGAGGTAATTCCTCTTAATACTCTCGGCTTGAGGTTAGCTACGATAACAACCTTTTTGCCGATTAACTCCTCAGGCTTATAATACTTTGCAATTCCCGAAAGAATTGTTCTTTCCTTACCGCCAACGTCAAGAGTGAAGTTAAGAAGCTTATCCGCTTTCTCCACCTTTTTGCAATCCTTAACGTATGCAAGTCTTAAGTCAAGCTTTTCAAAATCAGAAAATTCAATTTCTTCCTTGAAGGTTATCTGAGGCTCAGCCTCCTCCGCCTTCTTTGCAAGCTCCTCTGCAATCTCTTCAAGCACTTTTTTCTCATCAAGTCTTGCAAAGAGAGGAGTTGCTTCTCCCACCTTATCTCCGCAAACGGTTCCGCCGAAGCTCTGAACGGATTCCCAGTCACGTTTTGCTGCATTTATCTGCTTTAAGATGTTTTCGGAAGCTTCGGGCATAAAGGAGGATAAAAGCACGGCACTTATGCGGATTGATTCAAGAAGGTTATACATAACCGTTCCAAGCTCGTCCTTCTTTGCTTCATCCTTTGCAAGCACCCAGGGTGCGGTTTCATCAATATATTTATTGCTTCTTCGAAGGAGAACAAAGATTTCAGATAAAGCATCCGCAACCTTATATTCATCCATATATTTCTTAACCTTAGCCACAGTTTCGGATGCAGTATTCTTAAGGTCCTTTGCAAATTCATCCTCTCCTGCCGCAGAGGGAATAACGCCGCCGAAATATTTGTTTACCATTGCAACGGTTCTGTTAACAAGATTGCCAAGTGTATTTGCAAGCTCGCTGTTATATCTGGTTACGATATTTTCATAGCTTATTGTTCCATCCTGAGCATAAGGCATTTCGGATAAAAGATAGAATCTTATGGGATCTACTCCGAAGCGTGCCGCAAGGTCATCCGCATACATAACGTTACCCTTGGATTTGCTCATCTTATCTTCGCCGCTTAAAAGCCAGGGATGACCGAAAATCTTCTTGGGAAGGGGCACATCCAGAGCCATAAGCATAATAGGCCAGTAAATGGTATGGAATCTTAAAATATCCTTACCTATAACGTGAAGGTCGCAGGGCCAGTATTTTTCGAAAAGCTCAGAGGAGCCGTCGGGATCGTAGCCCAATGCGGTAATATAGTTAGAAAGTGCATCTATCCACACATAGATAACGTGCTTCTCATCGAAGGTTACGGGAACTCCCCATGAGAAAGATGAACGGGATACACATAAATCCTGAAGTCCTGCGTTAAGGAAGTTATTTATCATTTCCTTCTTCCTTGATTCGGGAACTATCATATCGGGATTTTCTTCGATATATTTAATAAGACGGTCTGCATATTTGCTCATTTTAAAGAAATATGCATCCTCAGAGGTTAAAGTAACCTCTCTTCCGCAGTCGGGGCATTTTCCGTCAACAAGCTGGGTTTTTGTGAAGAAGGATTCGCAGGGAGTACAGTAATGGCCTTCATATTTTCCCTTATAGATATCTCCCTTTTCGTAAAGCTTGTTGAAAATTTTCTGAACCGTTTTTTCGTGATAGTCATCTGTGGTTCTTATGAATTTATCGTAGCTTGAATTCATAAGATCCCAGATGGATTTAACCTCTCCCGCAATACGGTCAACGTATGCCTTGGGAGTGATACCCTCTTCCTCTGCGCAAGCCTGAATTTTCTGACCGTGCTCATCGGTTCCGGTGAGGAAGAAAACGTCATAGCCTAAAAGTCTTTTGAATCTTGCAATTGCATCCGTAAGCACGATTTCATAGGTGTTTCCTATGTGGGGCTTTCTTGAGGTATAGGCAATCGCAGTCGTAATATAAAATTTTTCTTTCATTTAAATCATTCCTTTACCATTCTTCGTATGTACATAATTCAAAGGCTTTTTCCATATCGGCGCAAGCCTTTTCAACAAGCAGCTTCATTATTTTTTCGCCCTTTTCCTTTGTACCCAGGGAAGGCTTTCCCCATACTCCGGTTTTTGAAAGCTTAACAAGAGGCTGATAATTCATATATTCTCTGGGAACATCGGGAACAAAATCCGCTTCCGCGATTTTTTCCTTCTTAACCGCATCCTCCATAAGATAGAGCATTGCGGAGGTTTCGAATTCGCAGGCGTGGAGATTACCGCGGAATTCAAGAATATCGCTTAATTCGGGATCTGTGAAATAGGTGGTTAAGTCAAGTCTTGCAACCTTAATATCATCGTAGCAGGCATTAAGCTCTCTTATTGCGGGATTTGCAATAAAGATTCCACCGTGACCTAAAACAACTCCGATTTTTTTGAAGCCCTGATCTCTTAAGCAGAGGCAGATATCCTGAAGCATATTATAAAAGGTGGTGGGGCGCATCCATACGCTTCCCTTCTTGCCCTTATGCTCGTAGCAGGTGCTTATGGGAAGGGTGGGAAGAAGATATGCTCCGGTTTTTTCCGCAATTCCTTTTGCAATATATTCCGCCGTGCAGATATCAGTACACATGGGAAGATGCGGGCCGTGCTGCTCGGTTGAGCCGATGGGGATTATTGCCGTATCGGTGCCCGAGGCTATGATTTCATCAACAGTTGATTTATAATCAATCATTTATTTCATTCCTTTCTCTTGAATATCTTAAAAAAATATGTTACAATAGCTTTTGAGCAAGTTGGGTGGCTGCGCCTTTTTAACAAAGGTGAGGAAAGTCCGAGCCCCATAGGGCAGAATGCCGGATAACGTCCGGTGGAGGCGACTCCAAGGAAAGTGCAACAGAAAATTACCGCAGATTTTTATCTGTAAGGGTGAAAAAGTAAGGTAAGAGCTTACTAAGGCTTCTGGCAACTTAAGCCTTGTGCAAACCCCATTCGGAGCAACGCTGACAGAGGTTGCCTGCCCGGCGCTAACCTCGAAAAGCGGCTGGAGGTGTGCAGCAATGTGCATCCAAGACAGATGGCCATCTTAAATGACAGAACTCGGCTTACAGACTTGCTCATATTTAAAATGCTGCGATTCTGCAAAGCAAAGCTTTGCAGAATCTTTTTTATTTAAGGTGTCCACGGGAGGGCAGGCGCCTTCCTCGTTGAGGAAGGTGGATTTGCCGCAGGCAAAGACGGAAAGAGTTAATTGCTAATTTCCAATTGCTAATTACGACATCCGCCGTATTATTCTATTTCAATATCGTCGTCCATATCTTCGAAGCCTTCCTCCGGTGCATCTTCGGAAGCGGGCTTACTTAAGTAAATCTTTCTTATTTTTTCATCAAGCTCGGCATAGATTTCGGGATTTTCCGCAATGAATTTCTTTGCATTTTCTCTTCCCTGACCGATTCTCATATCGCCGTAGCTGAACCATGCGCCGCTCTTATTAATAAGCTTGTTTTCAACGCCAAGGTCAACAAGTGTTCCGGTTTTGGAAACACCCTCGCCAAACATAATATCAACTTCACCGGTACGGAAGGGGGGAGCAACCTTATTCTTTACGATTTTGATTCTTACC
>JAZQFU010000121.1:0-2469 GCA_045539675.1 Clostridia bacterium
AGCACTTCATAGCAATCCTCATAAAATAAATGCTGGAATCATTTTTCTAGTTCTTTCTTGAATTTCTTCTTCCGTCATACTATCTCCCGTTCCGATAAAATCAATCATTGCATTAATAATAGCTTTTTTACTCTTGAAAGAAAGTTGAGGATACTCAACGAAAACTTCTTCTATAAGGTCTTTGATAGAACGCTGCTTTGAAACGGCAATAGAAACCCTTTGATTTTGTTGTTTTTTCTCATCTTCTGGCGGTTCTCTCAAAAACATAATTCCATTTTTGCAAATCGACTCAGCAGCCCTAGAATATATATCAATAAAATCTCCATTAAAATTTTCCTCTATTATTAAATCAGAAGAACGATAATTATTAACAAGTAAATATGATGTAATAAATGAACGTGTTAACATCATATATAAAGTATTTCGAGAGAAAACATTATTTGTAACTTTACCATAAACAAATGGATTGCGAATTCCTTATAACTGTTTTCCAGATATATCTTACTTCAGGCAACGGTTATGCAGGCGGAGCAATGAATGTTTATTTCCCGACTTATACATGTTACCCTGCTGATGAGGTTACAGATTTCGATGAGCTTGTTAAAAGCAATTGTATAATATACAATTAAATACTTAATTAAGGAGGAGAAGAGGCTTGTTCAAACGGTTAATAACGTTAGTTCTTGTGCTCGGAGTTGCTCTTTGCGGCACAGGTCATTCTTTGGCTTTTGCGGCAAAAGATGAATTTTTTAAGGCTGATGAATATATTGAACTCGAAAGAAGTCTGCTCAGAGAAAATGTTATAGCTAAGGAATCTCCATACGGTAGCGGCGGAAAATATCTGATTGTTAATTCTGCAGCACAGAATTCCCCCGAAAAAATCGAGGCAGAGGATTTTTCATATATGCTTAAGGTTGAGGCTGAGGCTGAATATAAGGTTTTTATGAGACTTTATATTCCTGCCAATGCGTCAAATAAGCTTTTCTGGAGATGGGATAATGGTGAATGGCAGACCTTTTCCGGAACTGCAACCGGTGATTTCTACTGGGCTGAAATAGGTGCACAACGACTTAAAAACGGTATTCATAAGCTCCGGTTCAGTCACAGCTCTGAAGGTATATATTATGATGTGTTATATATTACAAGAGCTTCGGATTTCGTTCCCGAGGAACCGGAGGATGCGGAAAAAATGCCCGAAGTAAAGGAAGCGGTAGTGGAATTTACTCAGAAACAGAAAAAAGAGTGTATTATTCCTGCTGATTCCGATGGCGTTATTTTCGAGGCTGAAAATCTTGCAATTCAGAGCGGAATAAGAGTTGTAAATGCAACTGAAGGACTTTCGGGAGGCTCTGCTCTCTGGTGCTATGCGGGTCTTGAAGACAGAAATCTTCCTATTCCCGAGACCGACGGATGGATTGAATTTGTTTTTTCTCCGGAGCAGGCGGGGAAATATAATATCTGGGCAAGAACATATTGTCAGGGTGGCGGAAATGACTCCTGGTATGTTTCGGTAGGGCCTGAAAGCGAAAATCCAAAATATGTGTATCAGGCTCCCGTTGTTAATGCGGATAATTATGTATGGTCTCAGATCAGACTTTCCGTTGCCGCAGAGGCAGGTCAGCGCATTAAGGTAAAGATAAGACCCCGTGAAAGCGGATGGCGTATAGATCAGTTTGTTGTAACAGGCAAGCAGGCATATATTCCTTCGGGAATTGAAAGTAAAATAGAATTTAAAAATACCGTTATGTATCCCACCGGCGGCGTTAATCCTCCGGTTAATCCTCCTTCGGGCGAGCATCCCAGACTGATGTTCCGAAAAGAAGATATTCCTCAGATAAAAGCTAATATTGAGCATCCGAAAAATGCACGTGCAAAGGAAGCGTTCTTTAATTATGCAAAGGAGAATGTTAATCTTGGTACGGTAGCAAGTGATTCGGTAAGAGCAAGAATTGAAGCAAAGGCTCTCTACTATGCACTTTACGGTGATAAGGAAATCGGTATGCAGGCGGTAAATCTCGCTCAGGAAGCAATCGGATGGGAAATGAATTCCCGTTCCGATGGTCAGGAAAGAGCCTATGAGCTTATTCTTACCATGCATTCAAGAGTTTATGACTGGTGCTACAATCTTATGACCCCGGAGCAGAGAGTTAATATTCATAATATCGGAGTTGCTTATTGCGCACAGACGGAAACAGGCTGGCCTCCCATGCAGGATTCTCTTGTGGGGCACGGTGCGGAAGCGGTTCTTCTTCGGGGAATGCTTTCCTTTGCAATTGCAACCTATGATGAACGACCCGACTACTGGAATTGCGTTGCAGGGCGTTTTTACAGCGATTTTGTTGAAGAAAGAAAATGGCATCAGGCATCAATGATGCATCATCAGGGTGGTAACTACGGATATTACCGTCATCAGTTCAGCTGTTGGGCGGGATTACTCATAGCCCGTATGGGACTTGAGGAGCCCAAGTC
>JAZQFU010000122.1:0-3336 GCA_045539675.1 Clostridia bacterium
TATATGGAAAAGAATATTTATTCAAAAGACCTTAATGTTGAAACCATTGCAGAGCAATCAGGTATTTCCACCGTATATTTCAGAAAGGTTTTCAGAGAAATATACGGTATTTCGCCCCTTAAATACATAACCGAAAAGCGTATGGAAAGAGCCGCAGAGCTTCTTTATTACGAAAACTTCTCGGTTGCGCAGATTGCAGATACGGTGGGCTACCGTTATACGGTTTATTTCACCAAGCTTTTCAAGGAAAAATACGGAGTTTCCCCGAGAGAATATAAGCAACGGAATTATCAGTAAGATAAAAAAATATGACGGTGCTGTTTTAACAGCACCGTCATATTTTTTATAATCCGAGTTCCTTATGCCTTCTGTTATAGATTTCGGCAAATTCCTTGGAGCCCATTTTTTCTGCCTTTGCCACCCATTTATCCCAGGCCTCTTCACCGGTATCCTGACCGATAATATAGTTAAACATAACTATTTCGAATTCCTTGCTGAGTGAGGTTTTTAATTCCGCCACCTTCGAAACATCGTCTCCTACGAAGGTTACCGCAGGATCGGCAGGCTCAAGACCGTTGCACTTATCAACCCATTCCTGAGCTTCCTGCTCTCTTTCTGAATACTGGAAATAGCATGAGCGTCTGTCAACTCTCTTATAGGAGCCGGACATCCACATACAGTATTTTGATCTTAAATCCATAATATCAATTTTCTTTCCCTCTTCGAATTCAAGATATTTTGCCATTCCGTCTTCGCCGTATTCAAAGATTTCTCCTCTTATTCCGCAGGTCATAAGCTCTGCACCTGCATCCGAATACCAGAAATCCTGAAGCTTCATTGCCATTTCGGCATTTTTTCCCTTTGTAACAACATTTCCGTCTCTTGAAACCTGTTCAAGAGTTACAAGTGACTGAGAAGGACCTGCAGGGTTTCCGTATCTTAAATCGTAGCCTTCAATTTCGCTTTGGGAAACAAACATATCAAGTCTTCCGATCCAGTCTAAGGTAACAAATGATGAGCCGGTTGTCATTCTCTTTGTCCATGCCGGCTGGGTATTGGTTAAAAATTCAGGATCAAGCAGACCTTCCTTATACAGCTTATGAAGAAAATCAAGCATTTCCTTCATTTTCGGATCGGTATCTGAATATTTCCAGAGCTTTGCCGATTCGTCATAATAAACATCATATGCCTTAAGTCCGCCCCAGGAAACTCCGTAATAGGATAACATATTAACTCCCATTTTGGAGGTTAAGGGATATGATTCCGGATAAAGCTCCTTAAGCTTCTTTAAGGTTTCATAGAAGGTTTCGGGACTGTTCCACATTCCGATTCCATGCTTATCAAACACATCCTTACGGTAAAGCATACCATGGTTTACAATTCTGTTTGAATCAATTACGGGGAAAACATAAAGCTTTCCGTCGGATGCCGCAAGGGATTTGAATACCCAGTCATATTCAGCTCCTTCCCCGAAGAAGCGTCTGAAGTTGGGCATTTCATCAAGATGGTCGTTAATAGGCTCCCATGCTCCCTGCATAGCATAATCATTCGCTTCATTAAGAGTATTTACACTCATAATTTCGGGAAGGTTTCCGCTTGCAAGAAGTGTCTGCATTTTTGTGCCTACAGATGAAACAGGCGCAAGAAGGGGTTTTACCTTAAGACCGACAACCTGACTGAGCTTATCAAATATATATGTATTTGTTGCACCAACCTCATCTGAAACAAATACGGTAATTTCCTCGCCGTTACCGAAGGGCACCTTAAGCCCTCCGGTATCGCCGATTTCAAAATCAATATGTGTATTTAAGCTTACGTCATCTCCGCCGCATCCTGATATGCTTATAATCAGCGAAGCGGCAAGAAGCAGTATTAATATTTTTTTCATATACTTCCCCCTTAACTATACCGCATTTATTTAACGGTGTTTTCAATAACATCGCCAAGCACCGTGTATGCTTCTCCATTTTCATTTTCATAGATAAGGTAGGTTCTTGTATAGTATGTTTTTCCGGGAAGCTTTTTACCTCTTAAGAAAATTCCGAAGCCGGAATCAGTAGTCTTTGAACAACGTGCTCCGTAAATTGCGATTCCTTCCTGATTTCCGCCCTTCCAGCCTTCAAGCGCTGATTTTTCTTCAGAATATCCGATTCCGAAGCCTTTAACGGTTGTTTTATAACCGTGGGTGATTTTTCCGAAGGTTATTGAGCCGTCTGCTTCATACCAGAGCTCTCCGAAGGTTTCAATTGACGGAGCGGAAGCAGAGCGCTCTGCAAAGCTTACGGAAACTGTTATATCCCCGTCAACGGAAATAACAAGCTTACCGTCCTTAATTGCATCTTTAAGCTCTGTTTCGCCGTCTTTAAGAACGCTTCCGACAGTATAGCCCTCTGCAGGAGCTATTGAAAGCTCAAGGCTATCGCCCTTTTCAACCCAATATTCTCCGTCCGGACCTGCTTCACCGTTTTCCCCAACGGTAATAAATGCTCTTGAAACATTGTATTCAAGTGTACGTTTATTATCCTTAAGCTGAGGGAAGGGTGATGCTTCGCTTCCGTCTTCATATGCTTCGCCGAGAGCTTCTGCAAGCTTTTTGAATTCTTCTCTTGTTTTAGCCTCGGTTCCCTCATATCCGTCATCGCTGTTTTCGTTTTCAGAAAGATAATAGCAGTTTTCGGTTGTTATAAAGGTGGTATAATCCACATCGTTCCACTCAGCCGGAGCAATATAATTGCCTCCGGGAATACTGCCCGTGCTGAAGCAATTTGTGATTTTCGAACCGGTCTGATACTGAGGGAATGAGGTGATTCCACCGTTAATACCGTAGCCGGTATAAACTGTTCCCACATTGTAGCAGTCGGTAATAAAGGTACGGTTTGCAAGCCATCCGATTAATCCGCCGCCGGTTGAAGAAGTGATTGCTCCTGTATTGAAGGATTTTTCTATCGTTAAGTCAATGTTATTATTTCCCGAAACGCAGCCAACGAGTCCCCCCGCTGTTTTACAGGAAATATCTCCGTTGTTTGCACATTCAGTTAATTTTGCTCCATCACCCTGACCGATGATTCCGCCACCTCTTGAGGTTGTAGAAACCGAGCCGTTATTAATAACCTTATTATAGGTTACGGTTCCGCTTGCTCCCTGACCGATTATTCCGCCGGTATATGCAGTACCCTTTACGTCTGCATTATTTGTAACATTATATATGAGTGCATCCTCTGCCGAAGAAATTGTTCCTGCAAGCGCTCCTGCATTTCCGGAAGCAGAATCAAGAGAGCCTTCAATAACAAGATTTCTGATTTCAAAGGCACCTTTTAAGATTTTGAAGATACCGTT
>JAZQFU010000123.1:0-2421 GCA_045539675.1 Clostridia bacterium
CAACGGCAAGCTTCTGGCACGTCCAAATACCAAGGTTGTTTTAGCTGATATAAACAGAGAAGAATGGAATACCGTAACTGCGGTATACAGTAACAGCGGAAATACCAGAAAAATCTATCTTAACGGCCAATTTATTGCAGAGGTTAACGAGGCAATGTATCTTGATCCGCAAAGAAATCCTGACTTTAAGACAACTTTTTTTAAGCCTTCTATGTACTCTGCAAGTAATTACACTCAGTTTAAACCTCATTTTACTGCTTATTGTTTTAATCTTGGGGATTATTATGAACTGGACTATGTTAAGTTATATAAGGCATCTGATTCATTATCGGTAGAAAAAGTTGATACATATGAAAAATTAAACGAATTATATGTAGAATTTGATTCAACAGTATTCAATGTATCAGCCGATATGTTCAGTATTAATGGCATTCAGGCTGTAGATGCACAGCTTGTTGATAATGTTGAAAACGTTGTTAAGGTAACCCTTGAAGAAGAGCTGAATTATCTTACTGAATATTCACTTTCCGTTAACGGTGTTTCAAACATTATGGAAGCAGAGTGCAATCAGGAGATTTCCTTTACAACAAGAGATAAAATGTTCCGTACCATGGGAATTTCTCTTGTTGATATGATGGAGCAGCCTGTTGAAGCAATCAGCAGAGGAGACTACATATTTGAAGCAGCCTTTGCAAACGACTTTGATGAGACTCGCGAGGCTTATCTTTACGGAATTCAGTATGATAAAATTAAAACCGATGATAATGGTAAGTATGTTGACGGTGGATTTATAAATAAAGAGTCGGTTATTTCCAAGGCGGTTTCGGCGCCAAAGGGAAATACGTTTGTTTCCGAAGATATAGTAATTGGTACTGAAACCGGTGAATTTCAATCCTTCTTATGGCAGGGAAAAGATATTCCCGTTCCCGTTTCCCCAACCTATGTTTTATCAGATACAGTAAAAGAGCTTTCCTACGGATATTTTGACGTGGCTGAATCAGATAAAGCTCCCGTTATAACTGCAGAAATAACCGGGAATTATGACGGACTGAATATTAAGGTTGAAACCGGTGAGAATGATTCAAGAACCGTCGGACTTCTTGTTAAATATGAGGGCGAGCTTGAATATGCCGCAAATAAAAAATCCGAAAACGGTGTGGCTGAATTCTTTGTTCCTCTTCACTCGAATCAGGTTGGATACTATTCAGTAACTGCAGGTGTTGAAAAAGGAAGCTATGCTTCACTTGAAGAAGATGTTGAATTTTATTCTCCCGTATATATCGCAGGGCAGACAGAGGATATGATTAATTCCGAGGAAGCAGATAATGAATCTGCGGCAGCTTATGTTGATGAGCTTGGTGCATTTCTCGGTATGGATATGGAAGGCTTTGCAGCGGTTGAAGATAAAGAACGTGTTTATACAACGCTTTTCAACTTAAGAGCCCTTCAGGAAGGTGCTGTATTTGCTGATTATGACAGCGTTGTAAAAGCATTTGCAACCTCAGTTAAAATGGCAAAGCTCTATGAAGGAAAAGACGGCGCTTCCATCATAGAAAAAAGCGACGACCTGGGAATAAGCGAAAGAACTCTTGATACCTTTAAAAATACTCTTTCGACTGACGGAAAAAAATATGTTGCAGATAAGTTGAAAGGTGAAAGCTATGCTGTACCATCGGATATGCAGGAGGATATTGATTTCCATGCTGTTATTGGCGCAGTTTATAAAGCACCTCATTATTCAAATGTTGATACAATCATCAAAGAATACGGTGATGAAATAGGCATCAAAGTATCTGCTTACACTGCTCTTAAGTATCCCAATAAGGTTGCAAATTCCCTTATAGGCAAGGAATTTGCTTCATATGAAGCATTCAAGGATGCCGCAAATACTGCAATAGCAAATCAGGCAAGAGTTGAAGCCAATACCTCATCGAAGCCCTCCGGCGGCGGTGGCGGAGGTGGCGGAAGAGTTTCCTCCAATCAGAAATACCCGACCGTAGAAGAAAAGAAAGAAGAAGCTAAAGAAGAAGCACCTTTAAAGAGCTATACTGACGTAACAGGAAAAGACTGGTTCTATAACGACGTTATGTGGGCAACCAAAGAAGGAATGTTTATAGGAACCTCTGATACAACCTTCTCACCCGCAATGAACTTAACCTGGGAGCAGGTAGCAATTGTTCTTAAAAGAATAGGGCACACCCTTGAAAATAAAAACGGCAATGCAGATATTTCAAGAGGAGATTTTGCGGAAGTGCTTTACGATTTCCTCGCCGATAAAGCTCAGTATAAAACCCGTGACGAATGGATTTCGGGAACAAAAATATTCATAGGCGACCAGAACGGAGATATGATGTTTGAAAAAACTTTAACCCGTGCAGAATGCTGCACAGTATTAAGGAGGATTGAATCGAAATGAAAAAA
>JAZQFU010000124.1:0-3131 GCA_045539675.1 Clostridia bacterium
CTCCGTACAAAGAAATAGTATTCCAGAACTTATCTTTATTGTACCAGTTATTTTCATATCCGGTATCATAGCTATCCGTTGAGGTTGCTATATACTGACCGTCAACATAAAGGCTTCTTTCAGACTTATTTCCGCTGTATACAATTGCGGCTGTATGCCAGTTTCTTATTGAATCGAGAGTATGGATGGCACTTTCAGATACTCCCCAGCTTACGGTATTCTGCTTGCCGTAGCCTGCCCACGCAACAGCACGGCTGGTTTCGGAAGCATTTCTTCCCTCTTCAATTCTTGAATAAGGAGAAATTGATACCGCCTTGATTCTGTATTCATAAACAAGGTCTTTTCGCGGATTTGACGTACCTGAGTTTCTGTTTTTTGCCTGCGGGGTTGAAATAATGGTAGAGTTGTAGCCTGAATTCGGAGTCATAAGTGACATAACGGTTTCGCCGGCTTCTGTTGTTTTTGTATCAATATAATCTGCTCCGGGGTCATCTCCGTAAAAAATCCAACCGTCTGCCGAAAACATGCTTCTGTCTTTATCGAAATCCGTATAGTAATAAACATACTCGGGCTGAGGTGCCGCAGTATCAAATACGGCCTCAATTACAGATGCACCCTCAAGAGTGAATTTATAGACATTGCTTTCAACGGGAGAAAGAGCCTCTCCGTTTAAAGTAAGACTTTTTATTTCGTATTCATTTTGGGGCACTGCGGTAACCGTTATTTCGGTTCCCTTTGGGAAGCTTACGGCATTGCCGCTTGCTATTTCTGCACCGTTAATAAGAAGCTTACCGAAGGAATTGAAGTTTACACCGATATCATAATTTAAAAGCTTCTCTGTTGTAAAGCTTATTTCATCGTTGATAACTCTGCCGAAGCCATCCGTAACACCGGTTATGCTCAGACTATGAGCCGTTTCGTTTTCAAGAGCTTCCGCAAAGATAATCTCATATGCCGTGCCGTCTTCTCCACAGGGAGCAATCTCTTTAACTGCATTGCCGTCAACCTTAAAGGAATCCTTGCTGATTTTATCTCTTAAGGGAGTTCCGCTGAATTTAACAATTGCCTTTGTTACGTCAACAGAATCCGCATTTTCAACGGTTGCGGTAAACTGATCTGCCTTTTCATAGTATTTAATATAGTCAAGACTGAGCACGTCTCCCGACTTTCCGTAAACATGATGGCCGGTCCAGAAGATGCCGGAATTAAACCAGTTGTTATCATTATCCTCTGTGCCCTCGTACTTTCCCCTATTCACACCGTCAACATAAAGCTCTCTGGTATTTTCGGAACCGCTGTATACTATTGTGAAGGTATGCCATTCCTTTGCATTTCCCAGATCTGCAATATAATCAGTCTCATCGATATTCCATCTGACTTTGTTATTCATTCCGGTTCCTTTATATCCGCCGATTGCAACGGTTCTGGAATTTCCTGTTTCATTATAGTTTTCCTGCATTCTTGCCAGGTAATATGACTGATTGAACTTTGCCCTGAACTCATATACAAGGTCGGGCTTTGCGGAAGCCTCTCCCTTATATGTTATTTTGGGAGTTCTGAATGCCACGCTGCCCGTAGAGGTAGGCCCGTTTATAACAAATGCAGTATCCCCGTTTTCAAGAGTCTTCACGTCTCCTGCCGCACCTGACGGAGTGGTTATTGCACTCCAGCCCTCCGCCTGAAGGTCTGCATAGGTTCCGTTAAAATCCGTAAAATAATGCACGGCTTCAACGGTAGCCGCATAGGCAAACTGCGGAACTGAAATTACTGAAAGCATCATCGCAAGAGAAAGAATTGCCGATAAAAATTTTTTCATTTTTTTCATCCTTTCTTTATTTTTTCCGGCTTCCTTTACGGAAGCCGGATAACAAATCTGATTACTCTTCGTTATAAATTACAGTATCGTAATCGTATGAATAGGTAGAAAATGCAAGGATTCTGCTGAAGTTATTCTTATCTTCATAATATTCCTTCACGTCACTTGCTTTTCCTACTTCAACCTTAACGTTATCTCCTCTTCTTGTTACGGTATAAACCGTATTGCCGAAGCGGTGATATTCGAAGGTTTTGTCTTCGAAGCTTGCATTTTCGGGATCAGAGCCTATATTCATGGCGATAAGGTTTGAATACAGCTTTAAGGCATCACCCATAACCGCACGGTGTCCGCTGTTTTTACCGGTCATATTCATTCCGTTTCCGGCAATAAGCTCGGAGGCGCCTTCCGCATTTACTCTTCTTGCAAGCATATCATTCTGATAGTCGTAGAAAAGCTTGTAATCATCTATCTTGCCTTCACCGTCTATATTGAGCATCATAACGTCTCCGGCACCTCTGCCCTCCATAAGCTTATCATCAATTGTATATGCCGAAAGGTAGCCGCCCTTGGAATAATAGTAAACCTTATGGGCGCTGTCTCCGTTTTCAAGCCTTACCTTGGTAATTTTTTCAATAACGCAGGGTCTTTCATACTGATCATAGCTTGCACCGCCGCCGCTTACGTTTCTCTTTATTACCACAGCATCCGGCTGAACCTCCTCAGGATCGGTTCCGTATGCAACAAAACGTGTGTTATTGCCGTTTCCTATACTGTTTGTGGAAACTGAACGGTAATGATCCTCATTTCGGTTAGAGGAATCGGTGGGAACGAAAAATACCGTGCAGTCGGTGGAAAGATATACCTCACCCTGGAACTGCATTGAAGCTGTATAGAAGGTTTTTGTTGCCGCTGAGGAATCAACTGCCACGTGAAACTGCTCGTCACATTCTTCATAAACAGTCTTATCGGGGGCAGGGGTATTGATATGAGTAAGCTCACCGTTTTCATTAAGTCTGTATCTTATTATCTGCCCGGGAATTTCAGTTCCCTCAGGCTTGAGATTTGAAGCCGCCTTAAGGTGGTCGTCATAATCCGTTCCGTCAACGTTGATTCTCTTTGCCCCGTAGGCATTTATTATTTCATTATCTTCATTTACGAGCTTTAATCCCAGCTTATACTCAAGGCTCTGATTTATAAGCTTACCGGTAATGATATATCCGTAGGTATATTCATCGCTTCTTGCGGCACGGTAGCCTGCAACTCTTCCGAGAGCATCAAAGTAGAAGGTTCCGTTACTTCCCGGTCTTACATAGGG
>JAZQFU010000125.1:0-6492 GCA_045539675.1 Clostridia bacterium
CGCAAATATCAAAAAATAATTATTAGCTTTTTATTAACCGGGGCAGCCGCGCCCCCGCGAGACTCTTGCGGCGCGCGAAGCTTATGAACTGCACCGAAGCAAATTCTCTCATCCGAAAGAACATTATACACTAAATCGGAAGGATTTGCAAGTGTTTTGGAATAAAATTACTCATAAAATTTTTCCCGGTATTTTAAGGGAGAAAGTCCTACAGATGCTTTGAATAGTCTGCTGAAATAATAATTGCTTGAGAATCCGCATTTTTCGGCAATGAGGCTTATTGGTGTATTAGTGCTTTTCAGCATTGTCTTAGCATCATTTATTCTTAGTTTATTCATATATTTTGCCGGTGTGGTATTATACAGATTTTTGAATATACGGTTAAACTGAACCGTGCTTATTTCACACATTTCAGCAAGTTTTGAAACGTCAGTATATTCAAGTGTATAGTTTTTTTCCATATAGCTTATTGCTTTTTTTATCTTTTTATAGCTGTAGCTATCCTGCAGTTCGCTGCTTTGCTTTACCATTGCGTTTAAAAGCCGATACATTATCATTTTGAGCTTCAGCTTGTTTCCTGCACTTTTATCCTGCCAAGCATTGTATAATTCAAACATGATTTCCTTTATTTTTTCAGGATTGTCGAATCTGAAAACAGGTTTAAAATTGAAATTTAAGAATTTATCTTCCACAAAATCAAATTCCACCATGATAAACGAAAAAGGAAGCTCACGGCTTCTTGAATGATAGTCAGCACCCTTTGGTATGTAAAGCATCTCTCCGGGGTTAAGTACGTATGTTTCATTGCCGGATTTTATAAAAGCCGTGCCTTCAATGGTAAGGGATAAGTAATGATAAGCCATACGGGGGCGATCATGCTTCCACGGAACTTCTTTTCTCTCAGTAAACATCATATTAATCTCTGAAATCGTAATATCGCTGTTTATAATTGACTGAATTGATTTGTTTTCCATAATATCAGCCTCCTTGTTCATATATTATCATCACGAATAAAAAAAGTCAATTTAAATGTATGTTTTGTGCAAAAAAATGTTGTATTGTTTATTTACAAACAAAAATCCCGTTGTTATAATTAAATCGAAATATATAATAATTTTTCTGAAAATCAGGGAGAATCTTATGGCAAATGTAATAAATGATAAAATAACAAACTTGGAAATAAGCTTTAAAGCCTCCTTCACGGAGGAAAAGTATTCAATGGATAAAATTGAATGTTTTGTTAAAAAAATCAATTCTGAATTCGAATACGTGGCGGATATTGATATCAAAACAACGGGAGAAGCAAGATACAAGCTTTTCTGCGCATACATTTCGGAAAAGGGAAAAGAGCTTGCCAAAGACTATATTGAAAGCGGAAAGCCTTTTGTTACCGTTCCGGGAACAGAAAGTATTATGATTCAGATAATTGCATATTCCAAAAAAGGCGGAACCGTGACTGCGAAGAAGGGAAGACTGGTTCCCGTAGGGCCCTATAAGAAGCGAGAAGCCGTTATTGCTGCGGTTGCTGATGCTTACCGTGGAAAAAGAACCTTTGAGCGCAATCTTAACAATGCCCTTGAAATAATAGATAAAATATCTGCTCATAAACCCGATCTTATTGCTTTATCCGAAGCTTTTTACGGAAGACAGGTTCCGCTCCCGCTAAAGGAAAGGGCAATTACTCTTGATAGCGAGCCTGTCAAAAAGCTTTGCGAAAAAGCAAAAAAATATAAAACCTATATCTGCTTTTCAATTCACGCAATCAATAAAGACGGAAATATTCAGAATATTGCCGTAATGGTCGGAAGAGACGGCAACATTGTAGGTACATATGCAAAAACTCATCTTACGATGGGCGAATACGAATCCGGTATGGAGCCGGGGGATAAGCCCGGTATATTTGAAACCGATTTTGGTAAGGTTGGCGTATGCATTTGCTGGGATTTGTTTTTCCCCGAATTTGTACGTCAGTATCATCTTATGGATGCTGATATTATCGTTAATCCTACCGCAGGCTTCAATGCGGCAAGAACCGAAGAAAGAGCAAAGGATAACGGGGTTTATATTCTTGTTTCCGGCACAAAAAGGCATGAGCACAGCAGAATTGTTGATCCTGAGGGAAGAAAGCTCGATGTGGCGGATTCTGAAAGAAAATATGCCGTAGCGAAGGTTGACCTCAATAAAAAGAATTATGTATGGTATCTTTCAAGCAGCTCTTATTCAACGAGAAAAAATGTATTTAAAAATGAAAGAGTTCCCGAATTATATAAATAAGAAAGGTGAGAAAAGATGAGGCGGATAATTCTGTTTACACTTATAGCGATTATTCTTTTAAACCCATTAGGTGCTTATGCTAGCTTTGTTGTTCGGGATGATTTCGATTCAGAAGCCTTACCCGGGGAGTATGGAATTAAATCTTCTTCGGGAAATGCTGAACTCAGAAAGGTTCCGGACGGTGCAAAAGAGTTGAATGCATTGGTGATTACCGATGATTCCTCCGGGGAAGGCGTTACTCTTTACCGTGAATTTGAAAACATTGAAGGAACAGCTGCACTTGAGATTAAATTCAGAATCGGAAGTGTTATGACCAATATGAATATTATGGTCGGTCAGGGCTCAACCCTTCTTTCTGAAATAAATATCGGAGTGGCAGGCGAGGTTACTGTTTCGGACGGTTATGAACAAATACGTTTTTCGGAAACGGTGGCTAAGATTAACAATTGGATTACTTTAAGATTTGTTTACTATCCTTCAAAAAACCGACTTGACGTAAGATGTAATCAGGAAATTTTAAAGAATCTCAAGCCCTGCCCGGATTATTCGGGGAAAGGAATTGATTCCTTTATATTGAAAACAGGCACAGGAACACCCGTAATATCAATTGATTATCTTTATATTGAAAAGGGAAATGAGCTTGATGCAGGAATAAGACCTATAGAGCCAATATTCATCGAGCCTCCGGCACCACATCCCGTAGAAGGAATAATCAATGTTTGCTATAACGGAGAATATAAGTTTTTTGATTATCAGCCGGTTATAAGAAATTCCAGAGTTCTTATTCCCTTCAGAAGGATTTTTTCAATGCTGGGAATGGAAATAAGCTACGACGAAAATACCCGTACTGCTACGGGAAGGAATGCTGATTTTGAAATAAGCATTACGGCAGGAAGCAACAAGGCAAATGTTAACGGTACGGAGAGCATTCTCGATGTAACTCCCGAAATAATTGAAAATTCCTTTTATGTTCCCGTGAGATTTATTTCGCAGACCGTAGGAAAATCCGTTGACTGGGATGATGAAACAAAAACTGTTATTATAAATGACTGATGGGAGGTATTTGGTATGTCAAGAATAATAGCATCGGTTATTGCTGCTGCAATTATGCTTTTAAGCTTTGGGAGTATTGCCTTTGCAGAAGAGCTTAAATGGGAAGAGGCAAACAGACCTAATATGCTCTTCGGTAATGAGTGGCCCTTAAGACCTGCAGACGGATACATAAATCAGCAGAATCCACCTGATTTTTCCTGGCCGAGAATCGCAGGAGCAAGATACGATATTAAAATATGTTCAGATAAAGAGCTTACCAATGTCAAATATGAAAAAACTAATCTGGAAAACAATTTCTATAATTTTCCTCATCCTTTTGAAACGGGAACCTATTACTGGTCGGTAAGGTTTATTACTTCAGAGGGAACTTCCGAATGGATGCCTGCAATGAGATTTCTCATTCTTCCCACGGCAGGAGTGTATACCGTAGAAACTCTTGAAGGAATTATAGAAAGTATTCCGGAAGGCCATCCGAGATGTGCGCCCACACCTGTAGCACTTGCGGAATACCGTAAAATTAAGGATGTTAATGCGAAAGCCAAACACTATTATGAATCGGTAAAAAGAACCGTGCAGGGATTTATGGAAGCCCCCATACCTGAAGAACCCGTATATGATCCTGCAAATTCTACCGCCTTACGAGGAACAACCTCGGCTGTTCAGAACCGTATGGCAAAAGCAGGAGAATTATATGTTTATGACGGTGATATGGATGCTGCACGGTATTGCATTGATGTTATGCTTTCGGTGTGTGAATGGGATATTCACGGCGCTACCGCATATGAACATCAGGATCAGGCATTTCGTGAAATTATGCTGGGAATGGCAAGCGGCTTTGATTATGTTTACAATGTTATGACTCCTGCAGAGAGAAAGGTAATAGCGGAAAATCTTGAAGAACGAATGAAGATTCTTGAGCATCCCACAAAAGGTCTTACCGATGCACCTTACAGACTCACCGATTTGCCGTACGCATCTCACGGATGGACTGCTACCGGTTTTCTTCTTCAGGCGGCAGTTGCTACTCTGGGTGATGTTCCTTTTGCAGAGGAAATTTTAAAGAAATACGTTCCGATTTTCACGAACCTTGCTCCCGTATGGGCAAGAGAGGATGGCGGATACTGTCAGGGAACGGGATACGGTGCGGGTTCCGTTGCGGTGAATGAAGCCGTAGTGTTTGATCTTGACAGATTCGGAATTGCAAATCTTTCCAATAAAGCATATTACAAAAATGCATATAAGTATTCACTTTATTTTACGGGGGGAACCTACGGCTCGGCATTTGGCGATCAGTCAAGAGGAAACTTTGATTCCAACTGGACAACAACAAATATGTTTTTAACCCATATGGTCGGGAACGGATATGCAAAATGGCAAAATGATTTTTATAAGTACGGCACTCTGGGAGTTCCTCAGAATTACTATCTGCAGGTGTATCCGGAGGCGGAGGCAAAGGCACCGGTTGATTTGCCTAAATCCATGGCACTTCCCGATATAGGGCATGTAGCTATGCATTCGGATTTAACAGACCCTTACGGACGAATTTCCCTGTATTTTAAATCGAGTCCCTTTGGTGCCTATAATCATTCCCACGCTGATCAGAATTCCTTTACCGTTGTGGCATACGATCAGGAGCTTGCCGCAGATACCGGCCATTATGATGGTTATGCATATGATTTCTATAATAATTATTATCAGCGGAGTCATGCTCATAATACAATAACCTACGGTAACGGAAAATATGAGCAGGCGGGCGGATATATGAAAGCAAACGGATATATCTCAAACTTCATTACTCATCCGGATTTCGATCTTGCAACGGGCTCAGCAGCGAGTGCATATGATTACCGTTATGAACCTAAGACCGGGAGTTACACCGAAAAATCCGATATGCCTCTTGATAAGTTTGACCGCAGTATTATATATGTACGCCCCAATCAGTATCTTGTAATTGATGATCTTAAAATCAGGGATGAGAAAAAGGCTCCCTTCGAATGGTGGCTTCAGGCTAAGGAAAATATTGAAATGTATACCACCGAAGACGGTGCAAGAATAACAAGCGGAACTGCGGCACTTGATACTAAAATTCATTATCCTTCCGTTTCCGGAAATTATTCGGATATATTCTCGGGAACAGATCTGGTTCCTCATACTCCTTCGGGAACTCATGCAAAAAGTCCTGTTCATAAGAGAATATGGTTCCGGACTCCCGAAACCTCGGAAACTAAAATTGTTGCAACAATGTCGGTTCATAAAACCGATGAGCCATCCCAGTATGTTTATACGGAAAAGCATGACGGATGGATGAAGCTTACCTTTGAGGACGGAACGAGGGCATACGTTAATCTTACCTCCGGAACCGTTGAAATGGAAGAGTTTAAAACCGATGCAACGGCTATAGTTGTTAAAAAAGAAACAGTAATGGCGGTAAATGCAACCGGGGTGGAACAAAACGGCGAGGTTATCTTTGAATCGGAAAAGCCTGCATCATATATTTACGGCAAGAATGAGCTTTCCCTGTCTTCTTCTGAAGATACAAAGGTTAAAATAAAGACTGAAGAAATAACCTCTGTTAAAAATGAAAAGGGAGACATTATTGCTCCCGGAAAAATGGAATTCGGATATAACTGGAATTATTCCGACGGATTTTTCAATGCGGATATGTATAAGGGATTTTTCACCTTATACGTTAATGAAAAGCCATTGCCGGGTTCACCTGCAGATGGCAATAATTTAAAATACATTATTGACGGCAAGCAGTATGAAGCTGATGCAACAGGTTATTATGATCACGATAATAATAAAATTCTTACTGCCGTGCTTGAAAATAAAACCGATTTCTATTTTCTTGATAAGGCTGAGGATATAAGTATACGCGGCGGTGCGAAGCCCGGAGAATTGCTTCTTTTAAGGGAAGGGGAGCAGGTTAAGATAACCGGCAATAATCCCAATATTGAATTAAGGGCTCTTGCAGGCGCTGAAACCTTAAAGGGTGAGAAAATTCCTGTTGATGAGGCTAAAAACCTCTGCACAGTTTTTGTAGAGGTTGAAGACTATACGAAAAAGGATACAGACGGAAGAATCTATGATACAAGAGCATTTTTATCCGGAGGTGCGGGTGTTTCCGAATTCAACAACTTTGGTGATTCAATGACCTGGGAGGTG
>JAZQFU010000126.1:0-2590 GCA_045539675.1 Clostridia bacterium
AAATCATATGTATAGGCATACTTATCAAAAATTACGGTATAACGAACAAGCCTGTCTCTTTCAATAATATTTTCGAAGGCTATATAACCCGAATAATTCGTATTATTCTTTACCGCATCGTATGAAATAAAGGTTCCGCCGGTTTTCTGAGTTTCCAGCATATATGTTTTATAAAAGTTTGTTGAGGTTGTTGTTTCGCCCGTAGGAACACCAAAGGCATTGATTTTAAGCTTCACGTAAGGCGATATTGCCGCCATAAAGGAAAAGGCAAGATTTCCCTTACGGAAATTCTTTCCGTTATCCGAATAAATGGCATCCTTGCAGTAATCCTGACTCAGAATGGTACAGGAAGCCTCTTTGCCATCTCCTTCATGAAGGGTATAAAGGCATCCGTTATCCTCTCTTCCGTAGCCCGGCTTCTTTTCGAGAACTATGGAAGAATTTGTATATAACGAAATAGAAGGAACATCGGGAAAATACTTATTATCCGTAAGTATTATATTATTTCTTCCCGTAACCGGCTCGTTTTCAAAATCGTAGTGAATTACTTTTTCATATTTTGGGGTATATGAATTCTTATTTTCATCATACGAAAAGGGCCATACATGCCACCCTGTTTTGGTTTTTATGGAAACATTATACGTACCCTTTAATAAATCCGGGGGCATTTCAAAACGGAAAATTACGTTTCCTGCGCTGTCTGTATATCCTGCATCCGTATATAAAGCATTTGTAAGAGTCACTTCGTTTACCTGGTTTTCCGGATACGAATTCACTTCATTATTTATCATGGTTCCCGTTGAGCCCTTCGCACACACGGTAAAGGCGATGGGGGAATTGGGAAGTGCGGGATTACTGTAAATAAAGGTTACATTTCTCCCCACATTTGTTATTGAAATATTTATCGCCGCCATTCCCGTGAATGTGGGTATAAGGGTAAGCATAAGCATAGCTGAAAGAATAAGTGCAAGCTTTTTCACAGTAATCCCTCCCTTTATTTTCTATCTTTTATCTTTCTTCTTTTACCGTTGACTATTCGCCGAGGAAATTTGAAATCTTATAAGGATGCATCCATTCAGCATCGCCGTAGAAGATTGTTTCTCCTGACTTCACGTAAGGTCTTATATAGCAGCCTTCATCTGCGGTAAGCTTATATCCGAAATATCCCTTCTCTGTAAGTGCTCCTTCGGAGGGAACGAGAGTTCCGTTTTCCGAATCGGGATTCTTATTGGTTTTTGAAACCACGATACCGAAGGAATCTGCGGTAACTCCGTTTGCACCAAGCTTGAAGAAGAGATACATTGCGTTTCCTACCTTTGCCGCAAAGGGAGTACGGTAAACCGAAGGCTTACCTTCCTCGTAATCGGCAAATTCAACGTCAACCACATTTCTCTTTGTTGTATCTGAAATAACTACCGAAACGGAATCTGCACAAAATGCCGCAATGGGAGCTCCGTTTATATATACATTCTTAATATATGAGCCTTCATCGGGAATAAGCTCATAGGTTACCTCTTCACCCTTCTTTATAACCGCTTCTGCGGTAACAGCCTGACCGTTTCCGCTCTGGTTTATATCGGGCTGAATATCTGTATGCTCATCGGTTAAAAGCCATAAACTGAAGTCATCAAGATAAGCGGTTTTATCTTCTTCGCCCTTTGCATTCTGAACTATAAGTCTGAAGTAAAAGAGCATGCTTGCAGATTTCAAGTGCACGTTTTCTGCAACAAGATCTCCGTCCACATACATATCATAGGTTGCATCTGCAGGATTAACAACAAGCTTATATTCGTGAATTCCCGAAAGGTCGCGGTATGTATCAATATTGGTGTAATTCATTGTCTGCTCGTAATCATAGTTTGAAATAAATCCGGCACCTGCATTGAAGAATATGCTTGAGCCGATTCTGTCTTCACCGCCGTCATCCACCTCAAGTGCAGCAGTAACTCCGTCTTCAAGTCCAAGCTTAAAGCTTATTGCAAAGGGCTCTGTTGTGAATTCTCCGAAGGTATCGTTTTTAGTCCAGAGGAAGTTCATTCTGTTTCTGGCAACTGCAGTAGCGTCCTCCTCCTTTGCGGGAAGATTGATTTTAAGCATTTTATTCCCATTTTCGGAAATTATTTCGCCCGATGCATTTGCATAGGAATAGTAGTTACCGTAGGAAACATCGTTTGCAGGGCATTTTGCAAATGATTTTGACGCACCGCTTCCGCCAATCCAGCTTCCTTCATCATTTGCTTCAAAATCAAGAGCAAATTCTTTTTTGAATACTCTGTAGGTATCATACTCTGCAGAAATAACATTATTTTCGCCTATTTTTGTGATAAAGGTATATGTTCCGCCTTCGGGAGCAATTCCTTCCTGAATTTCTCCGCCGATGGTTACGCTTTTAACTGTATATCCTTCATTGGGAGTGATTGTATAAGAAACTTCCTGGCCTACGCCGGTGATATCATCATTAATTACGATTGTTCCGCCTTCGGATTCTTCAACGGTATATGAATATGAGCCGTATTCTGCAGAAATAACATTATTCTCTCCCGGATTTGCAGTAAAGGTATAAGTACCGCCTTCGGGAGCAATTCCTTCC
>JAZQFU010000127.1:0-4726 GCA_045539675.1 Clostridia bacterium
ACCTTTAACATTCATTTCAGAGAATTCTCTGATAAGGTTGTTTCCGTAAGACCTACTTCTGCATACAGAGTGCACTGGACGTATCTGGATCACTCAAAGGTGGAAATGATGAATCTTCAGAGCCAGACCGGTAGCATAAATATGGCTCTTAATACAGCTTCGGATGTTCCTTCAAACAAAGATACTTATATATATGTTTCTTACGATGTTGATGAAATTGAAGGCTATGCACCCGTAAGCTATGATTTAACAGGACTCCGCGTAAGATATAATCCCATGGATATATATTCCTATGACGGCGATTTATCAAACGTTGTACTCCCCACAACCGAGGAGGATGCTCTTGCCAAAGCAGGAATGTTCAGCGAGTTCAAGGGATATAACACTGTGTCTGCATTCCATCTGCTCGGAGTAGAAGGAGAGCTTGACGAAAATAACTATATACTCAGTGAGCCCGGAGTTGTTGCAACCACAACCTCCGTTACCGAAGGTAATAATATTCTTATTTACAGAAGCAGACTTCCCCAGACAGGACCTTATCCCGCTTATATTTATTACAGAGGGGATATGGCAAACTATCAGATGAAAATAAACGTAAGATATGTTGAAAAGAATCCTGTAGACATAACAGCAAGTGATGCAACAATGAAATCCGTATCTTATAACGGCAAAGAAGCAGACGGATTTGATGAAGCTACTTCAACTTATTATTACGGTGTTGAATCTTTAGATAATTTTGAATTCTCATTGGATTCAGTTTCTGCTGAAGCAAAGATAAACGGAGCATCTGTTGCTTACGGTCAGTATAATGAAGCACTTAAAGAGCTTCCTGTTTACGTAATTGCAAAAGACGGTGAAAACGAAAAAGAATATAAGATTATTTTTAAAGAGATACAGCATAAAACAATTAACTGGTCAAATCTTCCGTATCTCCACTACGAAAATTCAAAATACTCAAGCGGAAATTATAATGCAAATAAAAACCTGCTCGGTCGTCGCCCTGCTGAAGAAATGGAGACAAGCGCAACAACCGTTACCTATGCAGAATTCTCAACTGAAGGGCTTGAAAACTTCGCTGTAGCAGGAAAATCATACTTCAATGCAATACCTCAGTACAATACAACCTACCTGCTTTATAACACAACCTACGAAACAATTTCAAAAGCAAATACTTTTGACGAAATCAAAAACGGAGAGGCAGACCTCCTTGCAACCCTTACCTGTAAAGGTGGAGACGGAAAGGCAGGAAATGCTTATAGCTTCGAGATTGACAGTGCTCTCATAAAGCCTAAGGCAAACGGAAAGATATACATCGGTTTGGTAGGTGAATTCACCGGAACCAATGCTGTACTGAAAGATATTTCAAATACTGAACCCATGAATCTTGAGCTTGGTTATATCACTATGGAGCCCAATGTGGATCCTGAAAGCAACGATACTTCAATAAGCTCAGTAAAGGTTAACGGTGAGGAAACTCTTTATTATGACGAAGCAAAGAAAACATATTATTTCGGAGTAGATTCTCTTGAAACATTTGACTTTGATAACTGTGATATAGAGGTTGTTACCACAGCGCCCGGTGCAGAAGGCTTCGGATTCGCAGACTCCACAACAAAATCTGCTGAAATAGAGGTCGTTTCCAAGAACGGAAGTAAGACGGAAACTTATCTCCTTAAGTTTAGGGAGATTCAGCATAAAACAATTAACTGGTCAAATCTTCCGTATCTCCACTACGAAAATTCAAAATACTCAAGCGGAAATTATAATGCAAATAAAACCCTGCTCGGTCGACGTGCGGCTGAAGAAATGGAGACAGATAAAACAACAGTTACTTATGCGGAATTCGCAACTGAAGAGCTTGGAAACTTTGTTGTAGCGGGAAAATCATATTTCAATGCAATACCTAAGTATAATACAACTTACCTGCTTTATAATACAGCCTATGAAACAATATCAAAAACAAATACTTTTGATGAAATCAAAAACGGCAAGGCAGACCTTCTTGCGACTCTTACATGTAAAGGCGGAGACGGAAAAGCAGGAAATGCCTACCGCTTCGAGATTGACAGTTCTCTCATAAAGCCTAAGGCAAATGGAAAGATATATATTGGTTTGGTAGGTGAATACACCGGAACCAATGCTATACTGATAGATATTTCAGATACTGAACCCATGAATCTTGAGCTTGGATATATAACAATCGATTGATTTACCTAAAAAGTCCCGGGCAGAGAAATCTGCCCGGGAAATCAAAAAAACTAAGTCCGGAGGGGATAATATGAAAAAATTGATAGGAATACTGCTTGCATTTGCGCTTGCTTTCGGAAGTTTTTCTTCCTTTGCGGAGGAGCCGAAAGCCGATGCTCTTACTCCGGAGACGGAAAATGCCATAACGCTTCTTGAAGCTTTGGGTATCGAAACCGTAAGCCGGGGCACAGTAAAATATAATGTAACCCGTCAGGAATTTGCAGAAAGCATTTACCGTATTATGACCGGTTCAGGCTTTGCTCCTGAAACGGCAGAGGCATCGGCATTTTCCGATGTTACGAATGCTTCTTATGTTCCTTACGTAAATGCACTTGCAAAGCTTAAGATTTTAAGCGGATACTCAGACGGCAGCTTCAGACCGGAAAATACAGTTTCTTTAAATGAAGCATTTACCGTAATTGTAAGAATGCTCGGATATGATGTTATTGCCGAATCAAACGGCGGATATCCCGGCGGTTATTATCTTACTGCCGTAAATCTCGGAATAGCAAAGGGGATAGATTTATCCGAAGATAATCTTACCTTCGGAGAGCTTGCAATCATTCTTAAGAATACTCTTCTCGCCGAGGTAAAAACGAAAAACAGCTTTTCAACAGACGGAAGTATTGAATTTTCAAATACTACCACAAACCTTCTTTATTCCGTACATAAGATTGACGTTATAAAGGATGTAGTTAACGGAATTGATATCACAAAGCTTTCCGGAGAAAGCTCTGTTCCTCCCTGGAGTATTCTTGTTGGAAACAAGCTTCTTGATATAGGAAAGCTGAGTCCCAATCATCTTCTTGGCTACAGCGTAGAGGCTTATTATAACTATGAAGATGATGTGCTCATACATATTGAAGAAACTAAAAAGAATAATGTTCAGGTTATTGATATAACAGATATTATAAGAATCGAAAATAACGAAATAGTAAGAGTTGTAAATAATAAGGAAATCACAAATAAATACAGTGCTCTTGCTGACTTTATATATAATAACGGTGCAACCGAAGAACCTCTTATGCTCTCTCTCTTTGACCGTAAAAACGGCACACTCACTCTTATTGATAATAACGGAGATAAAAGCTATGATGTTATAAAGGCTGATGTTTATTATGATATTATAGTTGATTACGTAAACCCCGCAGAAAGAAAGGCATACGACCTTACTACGGGAAAAGCGGTAAGTCTTGATAACAGGGGAGCAAACCCCTATGTTATGCTTGATGACGGTGAAGGAGGAATATTTGCTCCGGAATCTATCGCAAAATATACTGTTCTTTCAGTTTATGAAACTCTTAGCGATGCATCTCAGCAGTATATAAGAATAGTAAAAAGTACTGCACGTGTAAACGGTATTGTGGAAAGTATAGGAGAAGACGATAACGGAAGAGTAAACGTTGTTATCGGAAAAAATACCGTTCAGCTTACCCGTGCAGCAGAGAGAGACTATTTATCCCGCATCAAAGCAGGGGAAACAACAGCCCTTCTTCTTAATGCCGAAGGAAAAGGTGCAGGCGTAGCTTATTACCTTGAGGGAGTAATGAAATACGGTGTTATAATGCACTGTGCCGTTCAGACAAAGGATCTTGAAAAATCCTATTTTGCAAGAATTTATAACCAGCAGAGTCAGGCAATAGATACATACTTTGCAGATAACGTTGTAATAGACGGAATTCAGTATCGCGAAAAAGATGAGAATATTTTAAAGCATCTTTGTGCGGGTGCAAAGGCTGCAGGAACCGTTCAGAGAACCGGTGAGGAAAGATATATGCAGCTTATCCGTTACTCTCTGGATTCAAACGGAAAATTCAACGTGATAGACACAGTGCTTAATTCCTATGATGCAGCTTCAGGAACTGGAATTGCTGCAAGTGTAGGCGATGAGCCCGATGCATCAAACAGTCTCTATCGCGGCCCGTCTTCACCCTATGAGTATCGTGAATATCTTTACGGTGCACAAGCGCTCGATTGTGAAGGTGGTGTTCTCGTCAGCGGTCAGACTGTTGTATTCGGCTGTCCCGGTGTGAGTGAAACATATATAAGTGACTATACCAATCAGGAAAATTATTCCTATATCGGGAACGGAGTATCCTCCGGAGACCGCAGATTTACCTCCTATTATGCAAATCCCGAAGATATGATTGCTTCAGTTTTGGTTTATCATTTAACTGTTGGCGGCGGAACGGGAAGCACGTCCAACGATTGGTTCGGAGTTTTTGATAAAGTAACAAAGGGGCTTGCTGCCGACGGAGGAATATCCGATAAGGTATATTACTGGTATGAAGGCGAATACAAAAGCGATTATGCTGCTGCAAATGCAGGATTTACGGATACAGAAGGAAAACTTGGTGAAAAAGGGAAAAAGTATTATATTTCTGATCTTAAGGAAGGCGATGCAGTGCGCTTTAACTGGAATAATGAAGGTAAAATTTCCTCCTTCTATATATATGCAAGAGGTGAAGGAAATATAAAG
>JAZQFU010000128.1:0-3608 GCA_045539675.1 Clostridia bacterium
CCGCTTGGCCTCCGACTTGCCCTTGCTGAATCAGCTTTCAAGGCTACCGCTTCGTTATCCGCCATAAACGTCTCACGGTCAATATCCTTCTTTGAGAAGAGTATTCCGCATTCAGTACGCGTATAATCTCCTGCACTATACGGCGCTTTTGCAAATACAACTCCAACGGGACCGAAATACGTTCTTCCGTCCGTTAAGGCAAAGTAATCAAAAGAAGCAAAAATAAGATTACTTCCCGTTACCGCAGGTTCAGGGGAATTTCCGGGCGTGAACACTGAATATCCGTTTACTTTTGCCGTTTCAGAGAATACAAGCTCACCTTCCCCGGTAACTATTTTTTCTGAACCGAAGCTTCCTTCATTGCCTTCGGGAATATATACCTTAAGGTAATCTCCCTTTTCATTCTTCAGCGCGGTAACCGAGGAGTTGCCGGCAACCTCCGAAAGAACGATATTTTCCATTGAAGAAGCATAGATTTCGGAGCCTTTTACTCTATATTCTGCCCTGATATATTCACCGTCTGCATCAAACATCAGAAGTGAGCCTGCGGAAGGTAAGGCTTCAAAATCAAATACGCAGTCATTCATATTAACAATAACATCGGTTTTCGCTGTGGGAGTGCTTGTATGCTGTGAAATTTTGAAAAGCTCGGTTACCGTTGCATTTTCAGCCAGCTGCACTTTAACGTTATTATAGGTATGGGTGAAATCCTTATCAGCTATATCTCCGCTTCCGTCGGAATCCCAGGCAGTAAAGGTTACGAGTCCGTTATCCTTAAGAATAATCGTTCCGTTCTCAATCACCAGCTCCGTGGGGAATATTGCTTCATCGTATGACCAGCTCCATCTTATGGAAATTGAGTTTACGAGTGGCTTTGTATTCTGCTTAAGGGTATGACCGTTAAGGTCAATTGTTAAAGTTCCCTGAATCTGCGTTAAACTTCCGTAGGCTTCATTTGCAGCCATTTCATAATCGGCTCTTAAAAGAATATACGCCTTAAGGGGATTAGCACCGTAGCTTCCCGTTTCAGGATTATATACATTTCCGCGGAGATAGGTTTTTGCAAGGTGAACGGGGGAAGTGGTACTGCTTGAGGTACCGAAAAGCTCTTTCGCCCCTCCCTTGAAGTTTCCTGCTTCATCAAACCATACCACCGGATAGTCCTCAACGGATGCATATTCATCAGGGATAATTCCGTATTTTGTTACAAGGGGGTTCTCTGCAAGGGAGAACACCGTATAGGAATCCCGTTTTCCCCATTCAACGAAGGATTTTTCGCCTTCACCGGTGATTACCCTCAGATCATCCACAGTATCTTTATTTTCCGTTTTAACGTAAAGAGTTAAGTATTTATCATTTTCGTTCTTTTCAAATTCAACGGATGATCCCTCAATTGCGGAGTATATGCTTATATTTTCCATTGAAGAAGCATATATTTCCGAACCGCTTACTTTATAGTTTGAAGTAATATATGGTCCGTTTGCGTTGAATATGAGAAGCTCACCTGAAGGAGCAACCTTACTGAAATCAAACTCGCAGTTCTTGATTTCGAGATTCGCCTTTGCACCGTTAAGAAGGTTTGCAGTTGCAGTTTCAAAGGTAAAGAGATTTGTTACTGCTCCGTTTGAAAGACTTACTTTAACATTATCAAAAAGATAATTGAATTGTTTATCCTCTATATTGCCTGCCGCCGTGCTGTCGAAGGAAGCGAAATGAATAATACTGTTATTCTTAAGAGTTATTCCGCCATTCTTTATTACTACATTGGTGGGGAATATTGTTTCATCCCCCGACCAGCTCCACTTGGTTGCCTTGGAATCTATAACCGGCTTTCCGTTCTGATTTAAGGTAAAGCCGTTAAGATCTATGGTGAGCGTTCCCTGAATCTGAGAAAAATATCCGTAGGTTTCGGTTGAACCCATAGTATAATCCTTACGTGCCACAATAAATGCCGCTTTGGGATTATCTCCGTAGTTTCCTTTTTCGGGATAATAAACATTTGCCTTAAGATAGTTTTTCGCCTGATGAGTTACCGAAGTATCATCATTTGAAAAGAGCTTTGCTGAGGCTCCGCCGAAGTTTCCGGCTTCATCAAACCAAACAAAGGGATAAGCATCTGCCGATGCATATTCCGAAGGAATAACTCCGTAGGGAGTGGTAAGAGCTTCATCATCCGCAGAGCTATCCACACCGGAAACGGATACAATCTCATAAAGCGATACCGAGCATCCTCCCGAATTAAGATTAGGTCCCCAGCTCTGGGTTTCTGTATTTCCCTGCATTGATGCCACCGAGATTTTAATATATTTTCCTCTTGCGGAATTCAGGGGCAAAGTTACGGGAGTTTTCTGAGCACCCGCCGAAGCGATTTCCAAGGTTCCCAGGTCAGTCCATATTTGATTATCTTCCGATACGGAAACATTTAACTTAATCCATTTATCGGTTCTGCTGTGAACAAACTCTAATGAACCTAAGTTATGAACCTGATCAAGTTCAATAAGCCAATGCTGATTTGCATTCTCAGTTGCGTTAAGACCGTAGTTTGTTACGTTTTTTGGATTAAAATACTGAATCAGCGAATCGTTTGATACAAGTGAACCGTCGGTTACCGCTCCGAAAACATCTGAGGTTTCAATTGTATATGAAGGCGCTTCGGTTGTTCCCTTATTCACATATTTTGTTACGGTTACTCCCGTCATAACCGGGAAGGTGGGAATTATTTCCTCCAGAGTATAGACTGCATAACCGTTTTCTCTTCCTTCTTCAACAAAGCCTGCTTCCCCACCCTCGGTAGTAATCGTTCCCTTTGGATAGGTTGCCTTATTTTCTTCCCTGATATATACCTTTAAAAGCTCGCCCTCCTCGTTTTTAACCGCATTAACGGAGGAGCTTCCGGCAGTTTGAGAAAGAGTTATTTTTTCCATAGTGCCGGCATAGATTTCCGAACCCGAAACGGTATATTTCATTGTAATATGCTGACTGTTGGCATTAAAAAGAAGAAGTGAGTTTGAAGGGGAAACCGTTTCAAAATCAAATTTACAGTTATTGAAATTAATATTGCCCTTTGCCTTTGCGGCAGGAGTCTGCGAATTGGCGCCTACCGTAAAGAGGCTTGTTGCGGTTGCTCCTTCTGCAAGCTTTATTGTAACATCATTATAGGTATGTGTAAAGCTTTTTTCCGAAACTGCACCGCTTCCGTCTGAATCCCAGGCAGTAAAATGAGCAAGACTGTTGTTCTTAACTGCAATTGTTCCGTGCTCCATTACTATTTCAGTTGGGAAGATTTTTTCATCTCCGGAAAAGCTCCAGGCTTTTGCAGTTGAATCAACTAAGGGCTTGCCATTCTGAGTTAAAGTATGGCCGTTAAGATCAATTGTTAAAACGCCCTGAAGCTGTGCGAGATTTCCGTGGGTTTCGTTTGAAGCAAGAGTATAATCCTTACGGAGAACTATGAATGCCGCAAGGGGATTATCACCGTAATTACCTGCCGAAGGATAGTATTTATTATCCTTCATATAGGTTCTTGCCTGATCTACTGCAGAATCAGCGGAGGTTACTCCGTAAAGCTTACTTGCCGCACCCTTGAAGTTTCCGGCTTCATCAAACCA
>JAZQFU010000129.1:0-2583 GCA_045539675.1 Clostridia bacterium
GAGGAGTATCGCCCGAATTGATTCTTTCCACTATTTCTTCAGTTGAATTATAAGTAAGAACAGGCACATTTTCTATTGATTCTGCGATTTTCGGATTTCTGTAAGGAAGCAGAGGCATTGCAATATAAAAGCATTTCTGAAACATTCTGCATCCTGCTCTTAAAATAATATTCATATCTTCACCTCGGATTTCAATGAAAATATAATATCATTTTATAGTTTAATTGTCAAGATGAAATAATGTTTTTCTATTGAGCATATAATATCGCATATTATTTAGTAAAACGAGAAAGCGGTGCAGAATTTGCACCGCTCAGAGCTTTTATTTACAGATTTCCTCCGCTTTCTCAAGCGCTTCGTCTATATTTGCAAGGAAGCCTTCAGCTCCTATTTTATCATAGAATCCTGCCTTTTTCATTACGGAAAGAGGCTGTTCATTTGCGTGTGAAAGCAGAAGACGGATATTTTTCTTCACGCAGTAGTCGTGAATGGCATCAATTGCTTTCATTGCCGAAATATCAAGAGCAGGAATATTTCTCATTCTTAAAATAAGAACCTTTGTTTCCGGATTAACATTAATATCTTCAAGCACGTCAGCCGTAGCAAAAAACATAGGCCCTTCAATTTCAATAACCTCTGTTCCTGCAGGAACGGTTTTAAGTCTTTCAGAATCGGGAGCATCGGAATCTCCTGCATCAGTCCATTTTCTTACCTTGGTAACCTCAGTCATTCTCTTAAGGAAGAGGATTGCGGTAACCAGCATACCTATTTCGATTGCTACAACAAGATCAAATACAACAGTAAGCACAAAGGTAAGAACAAGAACAATAATATCGCTTTTCGGAGCTGTTTTGCATATTTTAACAAACTGTCTCCACTCACTCATATTATAAGCAACAATAAAGAGAATTGCTGCAATAACGGGCATAGGAATCCATGCGGCATAAGGCATAAGCACAAGAAGTACAAGAAGAAGCACTACTGCATGAACCATACCCGAAACGGGACTTCTGCCACCGTGTTTAACATTTGCGGCAGTTCTTGCGATAGCTCCCGTAGCGGGAATACCGCCGAATAATCCGGAGCAGATATTTCCAAGTCCCTGGGAAATAAGCTCTGTGTTGGAATTATGCTTATCGTTAATCATTCCGTCAGAAACAACGCAGGATAAAAGTGATTCGATTGCCGCAAGAATTGCAATGGTAAACGCACTTGGTAAGAGAAGCTTAACTGACTGAAGGCTTAACTCAGGCAATGCAAAGGGAGGCAAGCCTGAAGAGATTGTATATAAATCCCCGATGGTATTTACCTTCATATCAAGCACTTTAACAAGCACAACCCCAATAATAACGGCTATAAGGGAACCGGGAATTTTCTTACTGATTTTAGGCCATACAATAAGAATTGCAAGAGCGACCAAGCCGAGAATCAAAGCCTGCACGTTAACAGTTGAAATTGATGCCGAAACGGCAGAAAGCTTTTCAACTGTTTCAACTGCATGAGTTCCTTCGGGAAAGGTAAGTCCGAGAAAATCCTTAATCTGACCGACAACAATTGTAATGGCAATACCTGAAGTGAAGCCGGTTGTGATGGTATGAGGTATGTATTTTATAAGTGAACCGAAGCGACATACACCCATAATAATTAAAATCAAGCCTGCCATTACCGTTGCAAGAGCAAGACCGCCGATTCCGTATTGGGCAACAATTCCGGCAACTATGGTTGCAAATGCGGCAGTAGGCCCCGAAATATTAACGTTACTTCCTCCGAAAAGTGCAATAACAAAGCCTGCGGTTATCGCAGTATAAAGACCTGCTTCCGGTGATACTCCCGATGCAATTGCAAGAGCAATTGAAAGTGGAAGAGCAATAATTGCAACAATTATTCCTGCAACAATATCACTTACAAGCTGTTTTTTTGAATAGTTTTTCCTTAAAGTAAGGATTTTTGGCTGAAAAATTTTCATTGTTATCCCCCGATTTTCCGATAATGACGTTTTATTTTGTAAGCTCTGCTACAACCTGATTAATAAGCTTACCGTCTGCTTTTCCCTTTAATTCCGCCATTACGGACTTCATAATCATACCTTTGTTTCCCGTTGCGATAACATCGGAAAATTTTTCTGTTATTATCTTTTTGATTTCATCCGCATCAAGCTGCTTGGGGGCAAAGGCGGAAATAATATCAAAATTTGTCTGATACTCTTCTTTAAGATCTGTTCTTTCTGCCGGGCAGGAATCGATCTGTTCCTTGATTGACTTGATTTCCTTTAAGATAACGCGGTTAACAAGCTCTTCGCTTATATCGTCTCTTGTTCCCTCATCAATTGCCACCTTTTTGATTGCAGCAATAAGGTTTGAAATTGCATTTTTCCTTACCTTTTCCCCTGCCTTTAAAGCGGCAATCATTTCCTTCTGTAATTCATTGAATTGCATATTTATCTCTCCTCGTATAATATATTTTGAGGTGTTCAGAGTAACCTCAGAAACTCTTTATTTTATCTAATCGGTTTAGTAATGCCCATGATATAATTGTCTTGATGGCAATCAGGGAATAGGGCTTTTCACTCCTGTTGAACCATTT
>JAZQFU010000130.1:0-6631 GCA_045539675.1 Clostridia bacterium
GAGTAGTGTTTTCAAAAATTATACTCATTTTCGCATCACCATCCCATTACGATCTATGGGAGCATTATAACTGAGAAAGAAAAATATGTCAAGGAAAGAAATCAAAAAAACGATATTCGTAAATAAAAAAAGTCCGAAAATGCATAAAAAAACAAAAAAACAATAAAAATGCAAATTAAAAAACCGCTGTTTATATCAAAATCCCGATATTGAATTAATCCTGCGATTATGAGATAATATAAAAAAAAGGAGGGGTTCAATATGAAAAGGTTTTTTTTGCTTATGAGTGTGATTTTTGTTTTTGCGGTGTGTTCTGCCTATGCAATAAACGAAAATGATATTTTAATAAGCGGTTTTGAATACACAGACGGAAGCGGAGAAGAGCTTAAGGTTCTTACGGCAGGGGGGACTGTGGAGGCATATGCGGAGGTTATCGCAAGCCCTGAAATTCCCGATGATTCTTCACTTGAGGCTGTGACTGTTTTATATGACGGCGATGAAATAATTGAGGCGGATGTTAAAAAGCTTCCTCTTCTTCCCGGTGATACTGCAACGGTTACTCTTTCGGTGACTGTTCCTCTTGATGCGGTAAAGCCTTCGGTTGCTACCTTTTTTATAGACAGCACAACCGCTCTTACTCCGGTTTATTCGCCTGCATATTTCGGAACTGAAGACACAGAGCTTTACGATATAAGAATAAACGGAGAAGGTCTTTCGGTTGTTCCCGGAGTTTATTCATACGGTAAGTCTCTGAAGGTCGGGTATGACGATATCCCCTACCTGCCTCTTTATATCCCCCGTGATCTTTCCGCAAGAATAAGCAGCAGTAAGGAAGGAACGGATATAAAGCTGGAGGTTTCAGCATTATCCGGAGAAAAATCGGAATATAAGGTCTCGGTGCCGGTTGTGCTTCCCGAAGTCACAGTATGTAAATACGGATACAGAGGTGCGAATCCGGGACGTCCGTGGGAAGTGAAAACTGATCTTAAAGCACCTGATGCGGTGCTTTCAAATATAAAGCTTGATCAGAGAAGTGCAACCGTTGAAGGCTGGTCATACAGAATGGCAATGGAATTTGATATTCCCGAAATTCCCGAAGGATATGAAATAGATACGGCGGAGTTTACATTCTATGCAAAAACGGCAGGGGATGTTAATCTCGGTATATATTCAACCGCTTCCGACTGGTTTAACTTCACCGAAAATGCAAATCACCCCGTAATAAACTTTGATGAAATGATAAGCTATGATAAGCAGATGATAACGGTGCTTGACGAGGAAGGCAGGCAGAAGGGCTTCGGAAAATATACTTTCCTTATTAAGCCGGAATATATAAAACCTGGAAGCAGCTTCTCTCTGACTGCGGCTTACGATTTTGTTGCAAGATATCTGGTTGAGTTTCTGGGAACGGATGCGGAAAAGCTTCCTGTTCTCAATATCACTTTAAGAGAAAGGGTATAACCCGGTGAAAAAAATGAAAAAAAGAATTTTTTGCACGATTCTCAGTATAATGTTTTTTGTTTCTGGCATAAATTTCTCCTTTGCAGCTGAAGAAGGGCTGAAGGTAAACGAAAGATACATATCCTTTGAGGCAGAGGAAGGAGTCTTAAGCAATGAGAAGCTTGAGGTTGTAACGGATAAAAATGCTTCATCCGGAGAAACCGTGCTTTATGTGGGCACAGGATACGGAACCCGTGAGGAGTACGTGCGCTTTCAGGTAAATCTGCCGAAAAGCGGAAATTACAACGTATGGGTAAGAATCCGCCATGGCTATGCAGGGGCGGCGGTAAATATCCGCGTAAACGACGGGAACTGGTTATACACCAACAAAACCGAACATGTTACCGAAACGGGCGGATACTGGTGGTGCTGTATGCCCAAGGGACCCCAGACCTTCAGGGAAGGCATTAATACCATTGATGTTTCTCATCATAATCCCGTTTATTTTGATAAGGTTGTTCTTACAACAAGCGGTACGTATACCCCGTCGGGAATTACTGATCCCTCTGCTTCCGATTACGGATTTGATTATACCGGGGATTTAGGAAGTCAAAGCTATACGGAATATGTTGAAACCGCTCATCCCAGGCTTCTTGCCGATGATGAGGCCATCGCCCGGGCAAAAAAATATCTTGAGCATCCGGCTCACGAAACCTTTTACAATCAGTTCGTGGAAGCAGTTGCAAAGCCGGTGACCGGTCTTGAGGAGGATGTAAACAATTCCAACTCATGGAGGATTCATCAGAATCTTGAATATAATGCTCTGTACTATCTTCTTTTTAAGGATGAAGAACCCGAGAAGGCAAAAAGTGCGGCTTTGGCGGCTGTAAACGGAGCAATAAATATGCTCAATACCCTTAAGTGGACATCAGACTCGGTTTATGTTTTTGAATCTCTTAATGCGGCTTCTGAGGTTTATGACTGGTGCTACGATGTAATGACCGATTCTCAGAAGGATGCCATAATAAGGCTTGGCATAATGCATATGGAGGGCTCAATCTTCGGATGGCCGCCGCTGCCGGGGAAGGAAAAGAATGCATATTCAAGCGGATATGCTACCGAGGAAGGCATAATGAGGGGATATTTTGCTTTTGCGATTGCGGTTTACGATGAGTTTCCCGAGGCTTACTATATATTGTCAAAGCGTATCTTTGAGGAATATATTCCCACCCTCAATTATTTCTATGAGGGCAGCGTGCTGAGTCAGCAGGGCTATAATTACGGATTAAGGCTGCGAATGCGCTGGGAGCTCTGGCTGAAATGGATTCTTGAACGTCTGGGCTGCGGCGACCTTATCAGCAAAAAGCAGGAAGAGGTTGCAATGCAGTTTGCCTACGGCAGACGTCCCGACGGACTTTTTATGAATGACGGCGACGACGGAGTTGCCGATGTAGGCTATTATGACTATGCGCCACATACAGCTTTTCTTGCAGGCAATCTTTATAAGAATCCTATGCTTCGTCAGGAAATGTTCCGTGCCGATCTTAATATGAATATATTCGGACCTCATTATCTTCTTCTGGATGACCCGTCTATAGGACTTAAGGGTTATGAATCCCTGCCATTATCAAACTGGAGCGGAAAGCTTACGGGTACCATGCAGGCGAGAACCTCATGGGATGAAGGTAGAGTAACCTCCAATGCAATGATAGTCAATATGAAGGTTCAGGAGAAATTTTTTAAAGGACATCAGCATCTTGATGCAGGAGAATTTGAAATTTATTATAAGGGCGCTCTTGCATTAGACAGCGGAGTTTACGGCACTAATTACGGCAGCTGGTTCGGATCTGAACACGATTACGGCTATAATAAGCAGACCATTGCCCATAACTGTATGCTTATATATAATCCGGAAAATGACGATACCTATTATGCCGGATACCCTTCAATGGGCGGTCAGGTTCCCGATAAAATTCTTCATAGCGGCTTTGATTCCCTTGAGTTCCTTAAGGGTGAGCATACCGATTATTCAACCGTTCTGGGATACGAATACGGTGATGATATGAATAAGCCGGAATATACATATCTGAAGGGTGACCTTACAAAAGCATATGCAGGCAAGGCTGATTTATATACAAGAACCTTTATGTTCAATAATTTCTTTGACGATGTTTATCCGGGATGTGTTGTGGTGCTTGATAAGGTAGTAACCTCAAAAGAGGGAACCGAAAAAACCTGGCTGCTTCACAGTCAGACAAAGCCTTATGTTCTTAGCGGTAATATCACGAGAATAATGCGCACTGATAACGGATACAGCTCAAGACTATATAATGAAACCCTATTGCCCGAAAATCCCGAAATAACGATTGTTGGAGGAACGGGTAAGGAATTTCTTGTGGGAGAAAAAAATTATGCCGTATCTCCCGCCAATGATGAAAGCGGAAAATACCGGGTTGAAATTTCCCCGTCTGCCGAATCAGGAACCGACTACTTTCTTAATGTAATGCACGTTATGGAAAACAATAACTCTGTTCCGAGACTTAATCCGAAGCTTATTGAAACTGAAAGCCATTACGGAGTAAGAATCAAAGACAGAATTATGTTCCTCTCAAAAAACGAGGAAAGACTTTCAGGCGAACTCAGCTTTGAAATTTCGGGAAATGAGGATGAATATACCGTTCAGGTGGATTCCCTGAAGGAAGGTACCTGGAAAATTTCCGGCGAAAATTATGAAGTAGCAAAAGAGGTTACGGATAACGGCGGCGTAATTAATTTTAAGGTAAAGCCGGGAAGCTATACCTTAACCTATGTGAACAGCAGCTTCAATCCCAAGAATTATTCCATGTTTGCGGCACTTGATGAAAATGCTGAGGATGATTTTGTTCAGGTTAAAATGAAAAATTCCGTGGGAACGGGCAATATGTTTGAATTCTGCGAGCTTGATGCCTTTCTTAAGGACGGAGTTATTTATGCAGAGCTTGAGCATTATGCAAAATGCACCGGCTCAACGGTTACCTATAATGAAGACGGAAGCTATACCTTAAGTCATTCGGGTGCGGTAACCGAAGAAAATAATACGGGAAAATACTATATAACCTATGAAACCGGAAAAAACAAAATAAAGCAGAGAAGCAAGTGGGCAGAATATGAAAAGTATCTTTTTTCTCCCCCTTATGAGGAAAACGGAAAAATATATATTCCCATAACCTCAACCGCAAAGGTTATAAGCTCCACTATGGAATACAGGGAAAGCTGGAATCTGATTAGAATTGTTCCCACAAGCGGAAACCCCGTGGCAATGTTTTTCGATAGCGATACGGATAATTCCCGGGAATATCCCACGTTTCTTACTGCAGACAGCTTTTATTTCTTCGGAAAGCTCGGGAAAACCTATTATTCTGAAATAGAATACGGGGTAGCGGTATCGGAAGAAAAAAATATGGAGAATGCGAAGTTTTATCCCTTTACCGATAAATATACCATAGACGGTAAATACGGAATACAGCTCAAATATTCAAAGGAGGGCGCAAAGGAATTATATGCCGCCTTCTATAAAAAGTGCAGAGGGGAGTATACCTTTGGCGAAATTAGAAAAATAAGAAAAGGAGGAGTTTAATATGAAAAAAATAAGCTTCATAACGTTAATATGCATTCTTGCATCCTGCTTTTCTTCATATTCAGCTCCGGGAGACATTCCCCATACGCTTTCGAAAACTCCTTTTGTAAAATGGGATTTTTATATGGGAGAATGTGAAGAGCTTGAATATTCCTCTTCCTTTGAGATTATAGAAAGTGAGGGAGCTTCGGGCGGCAAGGCACTTGTTTCTTCAAATGCTTCCGACAGCACCGATGGAAAAAGAGCTCCCGATATTTCAATGAAGGTTTATGCATCAAACAGGGGCGTTTACTCTCTCTATATAAGAGCAAGAGTCGAAGATGCCAATACAAATAGCCTCCTTTACGGTATTGATCATAAGGAATACACAGCATACTGGCAGATGGAATATGGAAAATACTGCTGGAGAAGAGAGCTTCTGGTTGTGGATGAGGGAGAGCATATCATAAAGCTTGCTTCAAGAAGAAAAAACGTTAAGGTGGATAAGATTATTTTCACCAATCATCCCAACTATACAACAGGTGATATGGGATTTGAATGTGATCCTGATGCAGATATTTTTGCAGAGCCCGAAAAGCTTCTTCTTCACTATAATATGGCTTTGCCTCCCTACCTTCCTGAAACACCTCATCCCAGAGTAATGGTAAATAAGGGAGACATTGAAAACATAAAGAAAAATCTTGAGCATCCCCAGAATAAAGCGGCTTATAACGGAATTCTCTACGACGCACAAAGAGACCCTTCGGTATGCGTTATGGAGCCCAAGGGCAATGCACTTTCCAATTATAATTCAACCTCAAAAGCATATATTGAGGCAAATGCATTTCTTTATCTTATAAATAATGACCGTGAGGCGGGCAGAAAGGCTATAAAGGGATGCCTCGATTTGCTTCGGACTCTGGATAACGTGGGGCATACCAATACCCAGCAGGTAAGCCGTCAGTCGGGTGAGGCTCTGTTTGTTGTTGCAGAGGCATATGACTGGTGCTACGGGCTTATGACTCCCGAAGAAAGACGTGAAATAATAGAAAGAACCGTATTTCAGCTTATGGCTTGTGAATACTGCTGGCCGCCAAAGGATACAGACTTTGCATTCCATCACAGTCATGCCGTGGAAATTGACTTCATGAAGATTCTTCTTGCTATAGGTATAGCTTTCTACGATGAGTATCCTGTTTTTTATAATTATATCGGAGGGCATATCTTCAACGATTTCGTTCCCGTTAAGAATTACCTCTGGAATAACGATGTTATAAATGTTGTGGGTAACGGCTATCACAGAGAAGAATCGGAAATGTTTATGATATTTCTGCTGGATAAGATAGGCCTGGGTGAGCTTATTACCGAGAAATGGAAGGATCAGCTTATCGGTCATCTTTATACAATGCTTCCCTCGGGCGGAACAATCCGCCTTGGAGACGGCAATAACAACTCAGTCGGAAATCAGTTTTCCATAGTGAAGCCTATGTTTATGGCAGGAAATTATTATAATGATCCTATGCTGAAGCGTGCGGCATATGAAGGAAATTCCTCCTCGTATTTTATAACTCCCGTTCAGCATCATCTCATAAATAA
>JAZQFU010000131.1:0-2336 GCA_045539675.1 Clostridia bacterium
GGGGTCAGCCTTAAGGCTTACAAAATCGGTGATTCTTGAAGGCTTTACCGTTTCCTTCTTTGATGCATCAAACACATATCCGTACATAGGATATCTGTGCGGCTCGGTAACAGTTTTTACAATGGGATTTCCTTCTTCATCTGTTGCTGCCCTTCCGTAACTTACGTTATATAAGGTATCATAGGTATCGGAAACCGTTCCGTAAAGACTTCTGCGGATAGATCTTATTGCAACAGGTGTGGTATAGTCTGCGGAAGAACCGTTAAGAAGCTTCTTTTCCGAGTAATCATAATATACGCGGATGCTGGAAATTTCTCCGTCCGACTCCCTGTCTATATAAGCAACATCTCCTTCGGAGGCTTTGCCCTTAAGGTCTTCCGCAAGCACGTAACCTTCATATCTTGTTCCGTTATGCCAGTAAACAATTTTCTCACATATCTCACCGTGCCGGTCGGAATAAGCCGTGGATACCCTTGCCACAATCGAAGGATTATCGTATTCACTCATTGAGCTTCTGCTTGCCCCGCCGCCGGTTTTATATCTTAAGCAATCCGCCTCCGGGGTGGTTTTACCGAATCTTCTGAATGCAGTTATTGAAACATTCGCATGAGAGCCGATTGAATTAACATTTCTTAAATAATAATCCTCGGGATCTGATGAATCAAGACTTGCGGGAATATAAAACGCTTTTGAATTCATTCCTAAAAATACAGGGTTTTCATCATCGCAGATAATATTTGAGTAGGTATTGAAATAAACGTATGAGGATCCGCTGTATGCAAGCTCCATAACGAAAATATCACTTATACTTCCGTCATCTCCAAGCTTATACTCTATCATATTTCCTGCGGTTTTCTTAAGAGCCCCGAGAACTGTTTCTCTTTCGGCACTTTTTGAAATATCCACTGCTTCACCGTTGAAATTGAATTTTTCGGGAAGGGTGAAGGTTAAAAGCTCATCATTCTGATTATAAATTCTTATAACCGCATCAGGCTCAAAACCACCTGTTTCCTTCACCGTAATCAGTGCGGCAATAATGGGATAATCCTCTTTTATGTATGCAACCGCCCTTTGATACATATCGGTGGAGAAAAGATATGTTTCTCCTACGGTTATCTTTTTGAACTCCTCCGCATAATCGGGATGGAGTCTGTTTTCAGTTCCGTCGGTAAAGCCGATTACTCCTCCCTTATCATCAATGCTCACGTAAGCAACCTTTTTTGTGCGGAGCTCTCCGCTTCTTTCTACCTCCGATACTTTTCCGTCAGAGGTTCTTAAAATATTGAGCACGTCACGGTTATGAAGTCTTGAAATATCAATTTCCTTTCCGTTATCGTAAAATACTGCATCTTCAAGCTCGTCGCCTTTAACCATTCCGTCTCCGTTCAGGAAGGTAAGAGTGCCGTCTATTGAATTTGCGAAGTCAAGAAGAAATGTTTCATACGCCTTTATGAAGACAACATCCGTTTTTCCGTCGGAATTATTATCCGTTAAAGTAATATCTCCGGTTTCAATATCGAGAAGCTCATATCTGAAGCTTTTTACCGCTTTTCCGTTATAGATAACAAATGCTTCTGAAGGAATAGTCTTCTCTTTTCTTGTTCCTTTATCATCCTCCAGATAAAAGGTGAAGTCTTTTCTGTCTGTTATTTCTTCGGAGGTTATTATTTCGGTGCGGTTACGCGGGGTTTTGAATGCCGCTACAGGCATCATCTGCTCTGTTTCATAATAAAGCTCGGTTTCATATCCCAGGTAGCGGTCGTAGCTTCTGTCTTCCGTGGGGAAAATGCGACCGTCAATTATTATTCCTGAATTTTCAACGGGCTTTTCAAGAGTGGTTGATGTATTTCCCGTTACAACTCCCTTTACCTTTGCAATTCCGTAGTACATATCAAGAAAGGTTTTTTCCGAAAGCTCAAGGGAATGACCGTCTCCGCTTACCGAGGAAATCTCATAGATTCTCTCATTAAGCATATTTTTAATGAGTATTGCAAGCTTCTCAGCCTTTAAACTGTCGGATAATGAAATTGCCGTCGTTCCCGAGGTGATATCCGTAGTCTTTGCCACCGAAAGATATCCGGTGGGATATCCGCCTAAGTAACCCGCATATTCCTCATAGCCGAGAACTCTCAATATAACCGTAAGGGCTTCAATTTCTTTTATTTCCGCATCAGGATTGAAATTCCCGTTTCCGTCACCGTTCATATATCCGTTGCCGCTTATTTTTGAAATTGCTTCGGAATACGGATTATCTTCTGCCACGTCTTTAAAGGCTGCGGTTCCGTTTAAGGGAAGCTTTGCCGAAGAGGAAAGCACTGCCGCAAATTCACCTCTTG
>JAZQFU010000132.1:0-7821 GCA_045539675.1 Clostridia bacterium
GATCTCACGCTCTTCAATAAATATCCCTATTATTGCACTACTCTTTACCATTTTCTTTCTCCTTATTTATACAGTAATATAAATTCCGGTTCAATATTTGTTCGTCCGCTCAGATACAAGACTCTGCCGACTGCAAGCGTTACGTTATATGCCGGTATCGCATATGCGGAAAGGCTTTCAGAATCCGTGCTTACATAATAGCCTACGTTAACAGACTTGATTTCGGAAGGCTCCGAAAAAAGGGTGCTTCCGTAAAAGGAAATAAAGTCAAGCAGGGCGGAAGGCCAGGAAACTGTATGATAGATTCCATTTTTTATTTCATTGAAGGTAAGCAAGGGACCTTTGATTTCAGTTATCCCTTTATTTCCTGCAGTTGCAAAAAGTGTATGATTAAGAATTTTCTTTCCGTTGAAGGAATAATTGAAGGTTACCGTAAAGCTGTCGGAACCGCTTGCGGAAACACGCTCGGCAATAAGTGAGTTTTTCTGAATGCCTCTTTTTTCCAGATATCCCGAAATCCGTGAGGGAGCATTATGCTTGTTTATTCCGTTAAAGCCACGTGAATCGGGAGAAGAGTTTTTATAATTTATGCCTTTTTCCGTAAATGTTGCAGTTTCCGTGCCTGCAACGTATTTGCCGCTTTCTTTTTTTGCAGCCTGATTAAAAAAGCTTTCAGCAAAGTCCTCCGCACTTTGCAGCTGCTTTGCTTCAAATTGAGCAACCTGTGAAGGGAGTGACTGAAATTCCCCGGTGTTTGCTGAAATTCCGTAATTACTCAGCACCGCAGTCACGCTATCCACATCAATCGCTTTGCCTTCATCGGAATTCATGCGGTAAATAGCATATAGAAAAATATTAACAAACAGGAAGATTATTATGAAAATGGTTTTTGCTCTTGCCCACTTCATAGACTATATTCCTCCTTTGCCTTCAAGAATAACGTGATCGGAGTTTGAAAGTGCCACAACCCACTTCGTTTCGGTTGTTCCGTTTGAAGGGGTGTAATAATAGGTGTTATACATATCGGTGATAACAAGACCGGGATTGTTTGAGGTATCATAGGTGCTGTAGAATTCATCCAGAGCATTAATCATAAACTTAACCTCTGTTTTTTTGCCGGTAGAACGCAGAGCAATGAAAAACTGGCTGTAGCCGATTATTCTTGAATTCTCAATTTCTATTACTGCATTGCTTACCGGGGTACTGCCATCCTCCGGATTAAGCAAAACGGGAATACCGTTATAGGTTATATCAAAATGCACTTCATATTTCCCGTTGTTTTCGGAAATACGGTTAAAAACGTATTGATTTCCGTCGGGCAGGGGATAAAGGGCATTTATGTTTTCAAGAAACTCTCCGGCTTTTTTTATAAGATTGTAATCAGAGGTAATTCCGTCGCCTAAGTAAATGCCTTTTGATGCATTAACGCAGTTATATTCAAGCTTTCCGTCGTTGCCCAGCTTCAGAGTGCTGTAATTTTCAACGAAATTTACGGTTCCTTCCGTATCCGTAAAGCTTCGTGAGGTACTTGTGCTCATATTGAAGCAGGAAAGAAGCTCATTGAATTTTCCTTCGTCTCCCGATAAAACCTGAGTTTCGGTATGAGGCAGAGTTCCTCCGGCTATATTGATTATGATGTAAGGCTCAAGAAGCAATCTTGACTGAGCGTTTGGGTCCGAAGAGGGAACATCAAAGCTGTTTTCAAAGGCAAAGGTATAGAGCTTTCCTACGTTCTTTGACTTGTTGAGCATATTTTCAATTTTGTCTGAAATCTGCGTGATATCCGTCTTAAAATCAATTCTGTAAACCTTTTTATCCGAATTGTTCCGAAGAAAAACAAAGGGTTCATCAACAGAAATAAGAAGCTGCCTTACTTCATTTATATTGTCGGTTTGAGAATTTTCGGGGGCATCAAAATAATCTCCCAGCATATTGAGTGACGTATAATTATAAAAATCCACAAAAATAGAAGCGGAACGGCAGGCTTTTTTAAACTCCTCTTCAGTTGAGGAATTTAAAGTAAAATCCTTAAACATATCCGATAAAAGAAGCTTTATATCTTCGCTGAATTCATTATAGGAGTTGTCTGTTGGCTTGATTAAAACAGAATTTTCACCCTTTGAAAGCATTATCTGTTTCGGGAAGAATATCTGATTGTAGTCAAGGGATGAAACTGCGGCTTCTTTGCCGAAAAATGAAAAAAGCTTTGAGAAAAAAGTGGGCTTATAACTAAAAGAATTATAGTCATCAGACCATAATTCTTCAGTAAACCAGATTTTAGACGCAAGAATAACCGATGAAATAACCAGTAAAGTAAGTATTACTGTTTTAAAAAATTCCCTGCGTTTCATATCAGAAAATATTAAATCCCTTCAAAAGATTAAAAAAGTTGAGCGAGAGAACGTTAACCGATCTCTTAACATACTGAACATTGCCGTTAAGCTCTGCTCTTATAATAAGCTCAGACCTTCCCTGCGAAAGGGCAACGGGCTGAACAAACATTCCCGAGGCACCAACCTTGCAGGAAACAGGAGAGCCGTTTCTTTTAATAAGCGAGTATCTTCCGTTTGAAAGAAGATAAACCGAAACCTCTGCTCCGTTTGCCGCATATCCCGAAATATTATGCTGCTTATCGTAAGAAGAGATTACAGCCGAAGCGGGATTGGTAACTGTAAGAAGCCAGGTGGCATTGCTTGCACAGTCGGCGGGTAAGGTTTCGGGCGCCGCAAACGCATAGCTGCACGCAAAGATAATAAGAGCCAGTATAACTGCCATTATCTTTTTCATAACCTATCCCTCCTTCTTACAGATATAATCGTATTTTATGCCTATAGTATAGCACAGAATATGTTACAATGCAATTACAAAAACATTACTTTTTATTCAAAAATCGGTATCGTTTCCTGGAGTTTCCTCATCAGGTGTAAGAAAACGGCTTATGTATCCGTTTGTGAAGAAGGTGGCGAAATACCATATAAGAGAAGGTATTATAACTATTGTAAGCACAATCAGAAGCTTGGGAATATACCAGGCGACGGCAAAGGGAATTCCGAGAAAGACTGCCGCAGCAATAAGATTCAAGGGAAATCTTATAATTGTAAATATAAATGCGTTTTTGATTATTGCCCCGAATTTCAGATCGTAGGTAACCGTAAGCGGATAAAAATAAAAGCCGGTTATAATAATCAGCAAATTCGCAAGAAAGAGCGGAAAAAGAAGGTTGTTCATACCGGGAATGCTGCCAAGATTGATATATGAGAGCCAGAGCGAAAAAAGAGCAGCAGCCTGAATCAGGGAAAATCCGAGGGATTTCAGAAAGTTTTCTTTGAAGGTTCTGAAAAAGTCATATAAAAGAAAAACATGCTCCTCATTTATATGGCATTTTAAAACATAAACCATTGCAGCCGTTGCGGGACCGATGGTTACTACCGGAAGGCAGAATAAAATATAAAGCAGATTAAGCTTAAGTATTTTGAAAAAGTTTACTCCGTAAACGTAAAAAAACTGAAAAGGGCCTCGGAGCTTCGGATCATCCGGATTGACTCCTTTTCCTTCTCTTAAGGGTGTGTATGAAAAAATTCCCATTTTAAAATCTCCTTATCAGAATTCTATTCCCCTGCGGGCTTCAATGCCCTTATCATAGGGGTGCTTTATTTTTTCAAAGTGAGTGTGATAATCGGCAAGTGCAGTAATACCTGCCGACGGGTTTCTGCCGGTAAGAACAATTTCCTTTGCCGGGCATTTTTGAATTGCTTCAATAAATTCATCTTCTTCTATAATTCCAAAGTTGACGGAATCAATTATCTCATCGAGAATGAGAAGATCGCAGGGAAGAGAGGTGAGCTTGAAAAAACCTTCTCTGATTTCTTCACGGCATTTTTTTTCATCCTCCCCGTTCATACATCCGAAGAATCCGTAACAGCCTCCGAAGGTATGAACTGCATTTTTATTGCAGACGGATGAAAGAGCCTTTATCTCTCCCGAGTCGGCAGGCTTTAAGAAGCCTCCCGTAATAACGGAAAGACCGCAGCCTGATGCTCTTAAAGCAAGGCCGTATGCGGCAGTTGTTTTGCCTTTTCCGTTTCCCTCATATATGTGAATCATATTATCCCTCCTGTCACGTTTATATATTATACAATAAAAAAAAGAATATTTCCATAAAAACTTGCAATTTTTAAAATATTATTTTATAATAGTACCCGTAGAGGTATGTTAAAATGAGTGAGAATCTTAAGAATATTAAAAATTTAACACTTGAAGAGCTTACTTTATGGTTTGAGGAAAGAAACGAGCCGTCATACAAAGCAAAGCAATGCTTTAAATGGCTGTTTTCCGGAGTGTCGGATTTTGATGAAATGACCGATATTTCGAAAAAACTCAGGCAGGCTATGAGAGAGGAATTCTATATAAGTGTTCCCGAAATAGTTAGAAAGCAGGTTTCAAAGGATAAAACCGTGAAGTATCTTTTCAGACACAGAGACGGTGCTCTCACCGAAACGGTAGTTATGAGTTATAAGTACGGGCTTTCCGCCTGCGTGTCAACTCAGGTCGGCTGTAATATGGGATGTGCTTTTTGTGCTTCTGCCATCGGTGGTAAGGAAAGAGACCTGGAGGCAGGTGAAATTGCCGATCAGATTCTTTTTGCTTCGAAGGATATGGGGCAGAGAATTTCCCATACGGTGCTTATGGGAATGGGTGAGCCGCTGGATAATTATGATAACGTGATGGTTTTTTTAAGAAATATTATAAATCCTGCGGGGCTTGATATGTCCGGGCGGAATATTTCCCTTTCAACCTGCGGTCTTGCCACTAAAATAAGAAAGCTGGCAGACGAAGGCTTCCCGCTTACTCTTTCAATATCCCTGCATTGTGCATTTGATGAAAAAAGAAGTAAGATTATGCCTGTTAACAAGCGGTTTCCAATCAGGGAGCTTCTTGATGCAGTTAAGTTTTATATAGAAAAAACGGGAAGAAGAGTCTCATTTGAATATACTCTTATTGACGGAGTTAACGATACCTATGAGGATGCAAAGGCACTTGCCGGGCTCCTTAAAGGGATGCTTTGTCATGTTAATCTAATTCCCGTGAATAACGTGAGAGAAAAAAGCTTCCGTAAATCTACCAATGTGGAAGCATTCAAAAAAAGGTTGATTTCCATGGGAATCAACGCAACCGTGAGACGTGAGCTGGGTTCGGATATAGATGCAGCATGCGGTCAGCTCAGACATCGTGAAGGAGTGTGATAAAATGGAATACGGATATCTTACCGATTGCGGGGTTGTAAGAGAGCATAATGAAGATAACGTTCTTTTAATCCCCCGTAACGGCTACCTTCTTGTGGCGGTTGCGGACGGTATGGGCGGTCATAATGCCGGAGAAATAGCCAGCTCTGAGGCTATTAAAGGAATTATTGAGAATATATCGGATGAAAGTGTTCTGGAAAATGCGGAAACGGAGCTTGTAAGATGTGTAGAGGTTGTAAATAAGGATATATACCGGGCAGCAGTTTCCACGAGAGGACTTATAGGAATGGGTACTACCCTTGTTGCGGCGGCATTGATAAATGAAAAGGCTTGTATAGTTAATGTGGGAGACAGCCGGGCATACGTGATAGGGGAAACCATAAGGCAGATAACCAGAGATCATTCATATGTTGAAGAGCTCAGACAAATGGGCAGAATCAGCGATGAGGAGGCAAGAAATCATCCCGGAAAGAATCAGATTACCAGGGCTGTCGGAACTGAAGATACAGTAAAAACAGACTATTTTGAGGCGGTTCTTGATGAAGGAGAGGTATTGCTCCTCGCAAGTGACGGACTTACCAATATGCTCACAAATGATGAAATTTCAGATATAGTCAGAAAATCAGCGGATATGAACTCCGCCTGCAGGGCTTTGGTTGAGCTTGCAAATGAGCGTGGCGGAACGGATAATATAACCGTAGCGGCAGTAAAAGTCTGAGTATTCAGAGAAAACTCTTAAATTCTTTATAAGGAGAAGAAACTATGATCGGAAGAGTTCTTGGTGGCAGATACGAAATAATAAGTGAAGTCGGAAGCGGCGGAATGGCAATTGTATATAAAGCGAAATGCAGACTTCTTAACCGTTTTGTTGCACTTAAAATACTTAAGGATCAATACAGGGAGGATAAGGAATTTGTCGCAAGGTTTATAAGAGAATCCCAGGCGGCGGCAAGTCTTTCCAACCCCAATATTGTATCTGTTTTTGACGTAGGAAACGACGGAGACATAAATTATATTGTAATGGAGCTTGTTGAGGGAATAACCCTTAAGGATTATATAGAAAAAAACGGAATGCTTAACTGGAGACTGGCATTGAAGTTTTCAATGCAGATTTGCTCTGCCCTTGCCGATGCTCACAGAAACGGAATTATTCACAGAGATATAAAGCCCCATAATGTTATTGTAACTCCTGCGGGAAACTGTAAGGTTGCAGATTTCGGAATAGCCTGCTCTACTTCCAATATAAATGAAACCAAAAAAGTGGATGAGGGTATTCTCGGCTCGGTTCATTATATTTCACCGGAGCATGCAAAGGGTGTTATCCCCGATGAGAGAAGTGATATTTATTCTCTTGGAATAACCATGTATGAAATGCTTACGGGCAGACTTCCCTTTGACGGTGAAAGTGCTATAGCCATTGCAGTAAAGCATCTTAACGAAACTCCTGTGCCCATAAAGGATATTAATATTGCGGTGCCTTTAAATGTTGTCAATATCGTAAATAAGGCAATTGCAAAGAAAAATGATGAAAGATATCAGTCTGCAAAGGAAATGTATGACGATATGGAGGCGATGGCTCAGGAACCTGATTCCAATTCGGATTCGGGAGCTGAGATTGTTACTCCGTTAAACGGCGGAACCGTCAGATTCGGAAAGGAAGATATTGAAGAAATCAAAAAGCAGACGGAAGAAAAAACGGAAGCAGATAAGCTTCCGGAGGAAAACAACGAAGAACCGAAGGAAGAGCTGAAGGAAGAGGAAAAGGAAGAAAAGAAAAAAAGCTTTTTCGGTAAGCTCTTTGAAGTGCGCAATTCGGGAGATAAAAAGGCGGTTGTTTTCGCTTTGATTACTTCTGCCGTGCTTATTCTGACCGTGCTTCTGGTATCGCTTAGTATTTTTGTTCCTTCTTTTGGAATCGGTGCATTGTTTACAAGAAGCGGAAGCGAAATGGAAATGCCTTCTCTCGTAGGCGAGCAGATGGAGGAAATGCAGGAACAGTATAAAAAAGAAATGGATTTCGTGATAGAAGAAATCTTTGATAATGAATTTGAAAAAGGCGAAATTATTTCTCATGAGCCTCTTGCCGGAATGAACGTTAAAACTCCCGTAAAGGTTGTGGTTCAGGTTTCAAAAGGCGCCAAAGAGGTGAAAATGCCGAATCTTGTTGGTAAAAGCTCGGCGGATGCAATAAAGATGCTTAAAAAAGAAGGTCTTAAATACAAAGAGGAAGAGATATTTGATGAAAGTGCCGAGGCAGGAATAGTTGTTAAGCAGAGCCCCATTGACGGAACAACCGTAAAAACAGGTGATGTTGTAACCATAACAATAAGCAAAGGCGAGGATGAAGAAATGACTGTTATGCCTGCACTTGTGGGTAAAACAGAAGCAGAAGCAAGAATTCTTGTGGATGATGCCGAGCTTAAGGTTGCTATTGTGAAAAAAGATTCCGATAAGCCTAAAAATCAGGTTATAGAGCAGAATTTCCCCGAAGGAACCGAGCTTTCAAAGAATACCGTTGTAACAATAATCGTAAGCACCGGAACGGCTGAAAAAAAGGAAGATGATGATGAAAAGAATG
>JAZQFU010000133.1:0-10887 GCA_045539675.1 Clostridia bacterium
GCTTCCTTATCATGAGGAATCTATGCTTCCCGTCTTTATAAAGGATGGAGAAAAGTGGAAGTATTCAAAATTTATGCCCTTTGCCGGAATGATAGGCTGCGAAAGAAAGCCGAAGGCAAGAATTGTCTATTTCGGCGATTCAATCACCCAGGGAATTGGCGTCGCACCCAATTCGTATCTTCACTGAAATGCTGTCCTTTCAGAAAAGCTTGGAAGTGGGTATTCCTACTGGAATCTGGGAATCGGCTACGGCAGAGCAAACGATGCTGCATCCGGCGGTGCGTGGATGTATAAAGCAATGCACAGTGATATTGTTTTTGTTTGCTTCGGAGTGAATGATATTAAGCGGGGGCAGTCTGAGGAGCAGATAAAAAAGGATTTGCACTGTATTGCAGATACCCTTAAAAAAGCCGGTAAAAAGGTTATTTTCCAGACTGTTCCTCCCTTTGACTATGAGGGCGAAAATATTGAAAAATGGCAAAGAATAAACGCATTTATTTTAACCGAGATCAAAAACAAAGTGGATTTCGTTTTTGATAATAATGAGTATCTTGGGGAAAAGGGTGCTCTTTATATTGCCAAATACGGCGGACATCCCGATGAGGAAGGGTGCAGAATATGGGCAGAAGCGTTTTATGAAAAACTAAAAGAAGAAAAAGTTCTTTGAGAAATATCCGGTGAGGTGAAGCTTATGAACAGTTACAAGAAGCTTGAATTACAGAGAAAAACAAACAGAAGAAAAGAAGAATATAAATATTTTGTCGGAACCACCCTTAAGAATCCGCTGGAATATAAAACCGGTGAAAAGATAATTTTTAAAATCCGTGTAAGATATATGGATGAATACCTTGAGGTTCCTTATATTAATTATTCTCTTTTAAGCGATGACGGTCAGGATGAGAACGGATACATAAAGGCATCCGAAGACGGATGGTTTTATATTGAAGGCTCGGTTTCCGTAAGCGGTTTTCTTTATATCCGCGCGGAGGCGTGTGATGAAAATAAAGAGCCCATTGATGGCATTGCGGTTTATAACGGCAGTGCCGGAGCGGATGTTAACAAACTTTTTCGTGCCGCGGAAGTTCCCGGGGACTATATGAATTTTTGGAATAAGCTTAAATCTGAGGTTGAGAAAACTGAACCGGAGGTTTTATACTGTGAAAAAAGGGAAAACGAAGCCCATAAGGATTTTGAAATATATGATATGCGTGTAAGGGCGCCCCGCAGTGACTATGCGGCATTTACGGTAAGCTATCCCAAAAATGCAAAGGAAGGCAGTCTTAAGCTTGCAATGCTTTTTCAGGGCTATGGAGTTAACCCGACCTTTCCAAGACCTCTTGAAGGCTATATGACGGTATGTGTTAATGCTCATTGTATTCCCAACGGAGAAAAAAACGACTTTTATTCAGAATTGTTTGATAACGGGCTTAAGGGCTACGGCTTTGATGCAGAGGAAAACGAATCCCCCGAAACTACATACTGGGTAAAAATGCTTCTCAGGGATATGGAGGTTCTCAGTTATATTAAAGAACACAAGCTTCTGAATAAAAAGGATTATTATTTTATAGGAAGCAGTCAGGGTGGAATGCAGGCTATGAACATGGCGGCTCACTTTGAAAAGTCAACAGCGGTTATTATGAATGTTCCCTGGCTTTCGGATGTTCATGGAGACGAGCTTGCCGGCAGAAGGGCAAATTCAATGCCCAAAGGAAACGGAGTAACCTACTTTGATACTGCTGTGGCAGCAGAGTTTTTAAAATGTCCCGCATATATTATTTCGGGTCTTGGTGATCCCACCTGCAATTCAGCTACTCAGATGGCACTTTTTAATGCAATAAAAAGTCCGAAATATATAGAGTTCTATCAGAATAAGGTTCATTCCTTTACCATACCGTGGGATAACAATATGTATGCATTGGGAGACGTGAGCCTTGCGGATAAATATAAGGAACATACATCAGCATATTACGACTGGGATTAATTCAGAAGGAGAATATAACTATGGAAAAGAATCATTGGAACGGAAAAAAATGGTATGCATACGGAACCTCTATGACGAGTGTTCAGCAGGGGGAATATGTTCCCGTTGTGGAAAAGCTTTCGGGACTTCAGGTTTATAATAAAGGAATCCCCGGAGGCTCTCTTACTCCGGATGGTTTCGGAAAAGGGAACAGCAAAAAGGCAATAATGACCCTTGATGACGGTAAGGAGGAAGCTGACTTAATCACCATAGACGTGCTTCCAAACGAAGGGGCAAAGGTTGGAGAAATATATGATACAGATGATGAATCCTTTTGCGGATGTCTTAATCAGTGCTTAAGATTCCTTCAGGAAAATACAAAAGCACAGATTGTTCTTATTATTATGATTGGTGCTAATACAAATCCTCCTGAAACGGAAAACGAGAAAAGGCATATCACACAGTTTGAGTTTGCAAAGAAAATCGAGATGGTTGCAGGGCTTAATTCAATTCCCGTAATCAACGTTTTCTGTGAATCCGGCTTCGGTTATGCAAGAGTGAAAAAAGGTGATTATCAGCTTGATCATATTCACTTAAATAAGCTTGGCGGACTTAATATGGGTAATTTCGTATGGTCAAAGCTTAAAAACATTCCCTTATGGGAAACCGAATTAAACTAAACTGTAAAGGCGGTAATTCAGATTAAACTTATAATAGCAGAAAAACCCTCGCTGGCAAGGAATATTGCCGCAAGTCTCGGAAGCTTCAAAAAATCCGAGGGCTTTATGCTTGGCGACGAATATATAATAACCTGGGTTTTCGGTCATCTTTTTTCTCTTCGGGATGTGGACTATTATTCACCCAATCCCGACGGAACGCTTAAGTGGACGGTTAAGAATCTTCCTTGTTTTCCCGAAAAATTTGTTTTTGAGCTGAAAAAAGACCCTGCCACCAAAAAGGTCGATGCAGGAGTGCAGAAGCAGTTTGAAACCATAAAGGCTCTTATTAACCGCGAAGACGTGGATATGATTATTAACGCAGGCGATGCAGACCGTGAAGGAGAAATCATAGTCCGTACTTGTGTTACGGAATCAAAAATGGAAGGAAAAAGCTTCAAAAGGCTCTGGCTTCCGGATCAGACTCCCGAAACCATACGTGCGGCACTTTCTGAAATGAAGGATGAAACCGAATATGAAAACCTTGCAAACGAAGGCTATGCAAGAACATATATTGACTGGCTTTACGGAGTTAATTTAACAAGGTATGCTACTTTAAAGAACGGAAAGCTTCTTAGAGTCGGAAGGGTAATTGTGCCCATTGTCAGAGCCATATATGAAAGAGATATGGCTATAAAGAATTTCAAGAGTGATATTTATTATGCCGTAGTAAGTAAGGCTGAAACCAAGGGGGAAGAGGTTGAGCTTACAAGTAAAGCGCAGTTTTCAAAAAATGAGCTTGATAAGGCTAAGGCGCTTTGCGATAAATATAATGAAGCTGAGGCTATGGTAACTGCAAAGAAGAAAAAGAAGGATACCATGAGGCCGGGTAAGCTTTTTTCACTTACCAAGCTTCAGAATGTGCTCGGGAAAAAATACAAAATGAGCATGGAAAAGAGCCTGAAGATTGTTCAGGATCTTTATGAAAGAGGTTATCTTACCTATCCCAGAACCAATTCCGAATATCTTGCAACTGCAGAAAAAGGAAAAGTAAAGTCGATTATTGAGTCGGTTTCCAAAATAGGTTATCCCGTAACCTTTAAGGATGGAAAAAATATTTTTGACGATTCGAAAATTGAATCTCATTCGGCACTTACGCCTACCTATAAAATACCTGAAAAAACCGCTCTTACCGAGGAAGAATATATAGTTTATTCAACTGTTATGAGACGCTTTGTTGCGGTCTTCTGCAGTAAGGAATGTATTGTGGAAAAAACCGAGATAACAATAGATGTGGGCGGCTTTGAGCAGTTCACCTTGAAGGGAAACGTTATCGTAGAGCCGGGCTGGACAAAGTATGATGATTATTCTAAAAAAGATAAGGTTCTGCCTCCGCTCGAAAAGGGCGATATTGTAAATACCAATTTTACTCCCGTGGAAAAAGAAACCCAACCGCCCAAGCACTATACAATTGAAACTCTGAATAACTATCTGAAGAATCCCTTCCGTGAAGATAAGAAAAAAGCGGAGGAGGAAAATGATGAGGAGGAATACAGAGCAATTTTCGAAGGGCTCGAGCTGGGAACCGAAGCCACGAGAACGGGAATTATAGACAATGCCAAAAAGAGCGGATATATAGAGCTTAAAAAGGATGTATATAAAATTCTTCCTGACGGCATTAATCTTGTAGAATCCCTTGAAAGAATGCAGATTAATATGGATAAATACAAAACCGCGGAAGTAGGCAAAGCATTGAAAAAAGTTTTCAGGGGAGAATTTCAGGTTAAAGATAGTATTGCCATAGCCGAAAGGGAAATAGGGGAGATTTTCAGAAAGAAGGAGCAGGCTCCCGAGGATGATACCGATGACGGATTCTTCGGTGATGAAGTAGGAAATTGTCCCCTTTGCGGAAGCGTTGTAAGACGAACCGGCTTCGGATACGGTTGTGCAGGCTATAAGGAAAAAGGATGCAGATTTTCTTTAAGTAATGTTATCTGCGGAAGGGTGATTTCCGTGAGTAATGCCAAAAAGCTTCTGGAAAGCGGAAAAACCTATAAAATCAAGGGCTTTGTTTCTCCGAGAAACGGCAAGAGCTTTGACGGATATCTGAAGCTTGAAAACGGAAAAGCGGTATTTGATTTTAACGATTAAAATATGGAAAAAATATTGACAAACGAGCAGAGATAGTTTACTATATTGTAAATATTTGAGTAAAGGAAGAATACAATGAATAATATAGAGTTTTTTAAAAGTGCCGGATACGGAATGATGATGCATTTCGGATTATACTCTCTTCTTGCAGGAGAATATAAAGGTCAAAGAAGTGCCAACTATGCAGAATGGATAGGCTCATATTTTGCAATCCCCAACAAAGAATACGAAAAGCTTGCAAAGGCATTTAATCCCATTTATTTTGATGCGGATGAAATTATAAAATTTGCCAAGGATGTGGGGATGAAATATTTTGTTGTAACCACCAAGCATCACGACGGATTTGCACTTTTTCATTCAAAGGCAGATAAATATAACAGCGTTGATTTTTCGCTTTGTAAAAGAGATATAATCGGTGAGCTTGCCAATGCCTGTGCAAAGCACGGAATGAAGCTCGGATTCTATTATTCTCAGGATCTTGATTGGCATGAGCCTCACGGCGGTGGATATCTTTCCGATCCCAAATACTGTGCAGGAGTTTCGTGGGATAACAGCTGGGATTTCCCCAACGACGGCACGAAGGATTTCTCCATTTGCTACGAGAATAAGATTCTTCCCCAGATTGAAGAGATTATGACTAACTACGGCGATATTTTCCTTGCCTGGTTTGATATGCCCATGACTCTTACCGCAGAGCAGAGTGAAAGAATCTATCAGACGGTTAAAAGACTTCAGCCCGATTGTCTTATAAATTCAAGAATCGGTAACGGAAAGTATGATTATGTTTCACTTGGAGATAATGAAATTCCCGAAAGTATTGAGGTCTGGGAGGAAATGAAGAATACAGATCCCGCAACCGTTGACTATACAATTGTTGATGGATTCAAGCCCAGTCAGTACGGACTTTATGAGTCTGCCTGCACCCTTAATAATTCCTGGGGATATTCATACAGAGACCATAACTGGAAGAGTGCCGAAACAATTTTTGAAAATAAAACCAAGCTTAGTGCAATGGGAATAAACTATCTTATTAACGTAGGTCCCGATCATCTCGGAAGAATTCCCGGACCCTCTCTTGATATTCTTAAAAAAGTTTCACAGATGGGGTAGTGAGGAATATATAATGAGTTCTCTTAGGGAAAAAAGGCTGTTTTTACTTGATATGGACGGAACCATATATCTCGATAACGATTTATTTGACGGAACCGTTGAGTTTTTAAATTATGTTAAATCCGTAGGCGGAAGATATATTTTTCTTACCAATAATTCATCTAAAAGTGTGGATAAATATATTGAAAAAATGGAAGGCTTAGGAATAAAAACAACCGTCGGGGATTTTCTCACTTCCGCAAATGCAACGGCATTGTATCTGAAAAATAAGAAGTATAAAAAGATATATGTTTCGGGAACAGAATCGTTGGTTGAACAGTTTAAATCAGGTGGTCTTAATGTCACCACCGAAATTGAAGATGATATTGACTACCTTTGTATGGGCTTTGATACGGAGCTTACCTTTAAAAAGCTTGAAAATATCTGTATTCTCTTAAAAAGAGATATAGATTATATTGCAACCAACCCCGATTGGGTTTGCCCTACGTGGTACGGATACATTCCGGATTGCGGCTCGGTGGCGGAAATGATATACAATGCCACGGGAAAAAGACCTTTATTTATAGGAAAGCCTCAGCCTGAAATGGCATATCTTGCAATGGAGGCTACGGGTTTTAAAAAGGAAGAAACCGTACTTATGGGAGACCGTATTTATACCGATATTGCCTGCGGAGTCAATGCAGGAATAAGTACAATATTCGTTTTAAGCGGCGAAGGAACAATGGAAGACGTGGAAAAAAGCGATAAAAAGCCTGAATATATCTATGAGAATATAAGGGCATTATTTGACGATTTGGTAAAGTAGTATAAAAACCCCACATCAGATGTATGGATTGATGTGGGGTTTTTTCTTATTGTGAATTAACACTCAGATGGCTATCCGTAAAAATATATTTTCCGCCATTAAGGGTTTCCCTGTATCCCGAAGGAAGAGTAAGATAAGCGGTTACTCCTTCGGGAATTTCGAATTCATAGTAAACGGTATCGTTTTTGTAATACCAGTAAGAGCGGATAAATCCGCTTCGTGATTCAATGGAAGCATCGCAAAAGCCGAGGTCTTTATGAGGATTCGGTGAAACGGTAATCTCTTTATATCCCGGGGCGTTTTCAACGGGCTTTATTCCTGTAGCTGCTCCGAATATCCAGTCATAGACTGCACCGTAAGCATAGTGGTTAAAGGAATTCATATTTTTACTCCAGAAGCTTCCGTCTTCCTTTATTCCGTTCCAATGCTCCCACATAGTTGTCGCTCCGTGACAAACGGAATAAAGCCATGAGGGGTTGCGCTCTTCAAATAAAAGCCTGTATGCAATATCTGTGTATCCGTTATCTGAAAGAACGTGAAGAATATACGGGGTTCCCACAAATCCTGTAGACATAAGATTATCATTTTCCCTGATTAGGGAAACGAGCTTTTCCGAAAGCGATGCCCGCTCTTCCTCTGTGCATAATCCAAAATGGAGAATCAGAGTAAGTGCCGTCTGAGTAATTCCTTTTCGTACGGTATCGGAAGGTTCAAGGTTAAATGAGTCGGATATTTCCGTATGCGGAAGCTCTTCCTTTGGCATTCCGTCTTCCATAAAGTATTCACGGAAGGCTTTTATTATATTTTGATAAAGCAAACGGTATTCTTCTGTATCTTCTTCAAGAACTTCGCCTGCCTTTATCACCAGTTCTGTCGAATAAGCAAAAAAGGCAGAGGCAATCAGGTCGTTTGAGGTTGCGCCCACATATGAGTCACCTCCGGCATCCATTGCCAGCCAATCGCCGTAATGGATTCCTCCCAGCCATAGGTATTCCTCCGGACCGGTGCTTCTTATATAGTCCACCCATTTTTTCATTGCCGGAAAGCTTTCAGCGAGTATATCTTTGTTTCCGTAAGCCAGATAAAGCTGCCACGGAATTATGCATATTGCATCTCCCCATGCCGCTGAAATACGCTCTTTGGTGCAGGCGGGAATAACCCCGTATACGGCGCCGTTTTCAGCCTGCTCAACAGCCATATCCGAAAGCCATTTGCGGAAGAATTTTTCAACGTCATAATTAATGGCGGAAGTTCTTGAGAAAACCTGTGCATCACCCGTCCAGCCGAGACGTTCATTCCGTTGGGGGCAGTCGGTGGGAATATCAAGAAAATTGCTTTTCTGCCCCCAGATAATATTGTGATATAGCTGATTTATCTTTTCGTTTCCGCAACGGAAGCTTCCGGTTCTTTTCATTTCCGAGTGAACTGCAATTGCACGGAAGAATGAGGGATTTATTTCTTCAAAGGGATATTCGGTAAGGCGTATGTATCTGAATCCCTGAAAGGAGAAGGAGGGCTTGAATATGTCTTCCTCTCCGCTTAATATGTAAGTATTTTCGTTGCGTGCGGCTCTCATGTTTTCGGTATAGAAGTTTCCGTCTTTGTCGAGCACTTCGGCATGGTGAATAACAATACGGCTTCCCTTGGGTCCTTTTATTTTTATTTCCACATAACCGGTCATATTCTGACCGAAATCAATAACCCTCTCATTTTTCGGAGTTTTTATTATTCTTACGGGAGCAATTCTTTTCTGCTCTGTAATAAATTCTCCTTCCTGAGGAATAAGCTTTCCTCTGACCTCTGAAGGTGTTGCTTTTCCCATATAGTTAGTGTTTGCGGTTTTATCAACGGTTTCACCGTGGTAAATTTCAGAAAAGGTAATTTCAGATGTGTATACATCCCAGTCGGTGCCGGTATGAAAAAAAGCTTTTTTTCCGTTATCATATGTGATTTCAACCCATGCAACAACCGAGGCGCGGTCGGCATAAATATGATTCATATGATGGTGCCCTATGTATCCCACAGCCCATCCCTGACCCACGGTTATGGCAAGGGTATTTTCTTTTTCAAGATACGGAGTTATATCGTAGCTCTGATATTGTATCCTATTGTTATAGCTTGTCCATCCCGGAGCAAGCACGTTTCTTCCGATACGTTTTCCGTTTATAAACGGGACGTAAATACCCATAGCTGAGGTATTCAGTACAGCATTTTTTACTGTCCCTTCAGTAAAAAACTCTTTTTTTACTGTGTATGCAGCTGCGCCGCAGTCTGTTGGTGAGGTAATCCATAATTTATTAAAATCTGTATTCGTTTTCATTTTGTGCCTCTTCCTTTGTATTCAGCCTTTAAGATTTCATCCATTTCCTCGGGAGTTTCTCTGCATCCGTCTGCAAGCCACATTTTAATAATGGCATTGAGCCCCCGTCTGAAAAACTCTATATGATATTTAACGTTTTTGCTTACAGGGTATTTTTTTATCATATCCTCATCATATGTGAGAATAGTATTTTTCTCATCGTAGCCAAGCTTGAAATATGTTTTATAAAAAAGCTGATTTTCATAAATGTGCCTGAACATATTAAGAGAAGTAAGGTGGGATTCTTCTGTAAAGCTTTTGGCGAATTCCTCCTCAAGCTTTTCTTTTGTATTATACTAAAAGTGCATTAAAAAAACAAGTGTTGGTTTAATGAATTTTAAGGAGGAATTGATTATGAAAAAAAGCAGCTTTGTTGCTATGATGACGGGAACGGTATCGGGAGTTTTATTCTCGCTTGGAATGTGTATGGCACTTCTGCCTGAGTGGAATGCCTTTAAGCCCGGAGTTGTATTCGGTGCTGTGGGAATTCTTTTAGGTATTATTACACTTATTGTATGGAGAAAAATGGAACATAAGGCTCCCGTTAAGCTGAACGGAAGATTGTTAGCACTTTCCGTATTCGGAATTATCGGAGCGCTTACTCTCGGAGTGGGAATGTGTTTTTGTCTGGTATGGGAGAGAATAGTTGTGGGAACAATCATAGGTCTTGTGGGTATTCTTCTGCTTCTTATGCTTATCCCCATAACAAAAGGAATAAAATAAAAATGGAAAAATCAAAATTCGTAAAAGCAAATAAAAAAATAATTGAAGGTGTTACAACAGGGTATAAGAAGATAGAAGATACCGTTGTAGGTGCTTATGAAAAGGTTGAATCAACTGTTGTGGAAGGCTATGAAAAGCTTGAAGATGCTTTTGTTGAAAAGTTCCTCATAAAAGACGGTGAATCGGTAGAGGAAGCAAAGGAAAGACTTAAGAAAAACGAAAAATAATGCTTGAAAGAGGGGAAAGAAGCCCCTCTTTTTTCTTGCCTTGGGCGGGGAAATATGTTAAAATATTTCTGAGGGAGAGGGTAATGAAAAATAGTGTTATATATAACGGAATCAAAATTGAATACGAGCTTGAAAGAAAAACGGTGAAGAATATCAATCTGCGTATAAGACGTGACTTATCGGTTTATGTTTCTGCAGGAAGCCGTGTTCCCTTAAAACGGATAGAAGAATTTATTCTTTCAAAAGCAGAATTTATTTTAAATGCACGGGAGCATTACCGTAAGCTTTCCGAAAATGTATCGCAAACCAAAAGATATATTGACGGAGAAAAAATAATCCTTTTCGGATATGAATATTCTTTAAAAGTCGCGGAAGGCAAAAGCAATACGGCGACAATCGAAGGTAATGAGATAATACTTACTGTTAAAAACACGGAGGACTATGAGCTTAAGAAAAAAATAATTGAAAATAAAAAAAGAGAGCTATGTATTATTAAGATAACCGGAATATGCCGTAAAGTATATCCGGAATTTGAAAAATACGGAATAGCTTTTCCGGAGCTTAAGTTTCGGAAAATGACCTCCAAGTGGGGAATATGCAGACCCGCTAAAGGAATCTTAACCTTCAATACCGCGCTTTCCGAAGCGACCGTTGAAGCCATTTACTATGTGGTGGTTCACGAGTTCACTCATTTTCTTGAAGCCAATCATTCCAAAAAGTTTTATGATCGCCTTGAAGCTTTTATGCCTGACTGGAAGGAAAGGAAAAAGCTGCTTGAAAAAATTAACATATAAAGGAAAATCAAAGGAGTTGTAAAGAATTCAAGTCTTTTACAACTCCTTTTCAATGAGGGTTAATTACTCAGCTTTCCGTAGCCTGCCATTGCAACACATTCC
>JAZQFU010000134.1:0-3530 GCA_045539675.1 Clostridia bacterium
CTCGAAAAAAACAAAATAAGAGAAAAGGTTAATATTGCCACCAAGCTTCCTCATTATCTTATTAAATCGAGGGAAGGTCTTGATAAGCTTTTTAACGAGCAGTTAAAAAGGCTTCGCACCGACTACGTTGATTACTATCTGATGCATATGCTTACAGATACGGGTGCGTGGGAAAGACTCTGCGAGCTTGGAATAAAGGAATGGATTGAAGATAAAAAGAGGGAAGGGAAAATCCGTCAGACAGGTTTTTCCTATCACGGAAACTCAGAAATGTTCTGCTCTCTTATTGATGCATATGACTGGGATTTTGCCATGATTCAGTATAACTATATGGATGAACATTCCCAGGCAGGAAGAAGAGGACTTACCCATGCAAATAAAAAGGGTATTCCCGTTATGATAATGGAGCCCTTAAGAGGCGGAAAGCTTGCAAGGAATCTTCCCGAAAAGGCAAAAAAGCTTATGAAGGAGCATCCGAAAAGCTATTCTCCTGCGGAGTGGTCTTTCAGATGGCTCTGGAATCAGCCTGAGGTCACCGTTGTGCTTTCGGGAATGAATTCTACCGAAATGATTGAAGAAAATACAAAATCAGCCTCGGAGGCTACGGTTGGCGGGCTTTCTGAAAACGATTGCCTTATGCTTAAAAAGGTTTCCGATGCCATAAACGAAAAAATGAAGGTGGGCTGTACCGGTTGCGGATATTGTATTCCATGCCCTCAGAAGGTGGATATTCCCGGTGTTTTCTCTGCATATAACCGCCGTTATTCGGAAGGTTGGTTTTCCGCAATGAGGGAATATGCAATGTGTACTGCACTTCGTAAAAGCTCAACCGCCGCAAGTAATTGCATCGGCTGCGGAAAGTGCGAAAGCCATTGCCCCCAGAATATAGAAATAAGAAAAGAGCTTAAAAATGCCGCTAAGGTGCTTGAGGGAACGGCTTATAAAATAGTAAGCAAGGCGGCAAAAAAATTTGTGAAATTCTGATTGTAAAAATGAGAATAATATAAAGGAAAGGATGATTTAAATGAAAAAAAAGAATGGATTTTTAGGTGCGGCAATTGTTGCGGGAGTTTCTGCAATTGCAGGTTTTACGGCTTATAAAATAAATAAGGAGCAGAAAAGCTTTACCGTGGAAAAATGGAACAGCGATGTTAATAAAAGATACAGAATGGTGGATAGCTTAATAAGAGACGGGGGTCTTTTGGGAAAAACAAGAGCCGAGGTTATCGACCTTCTTGGAATTAACGGACTCCGCTCAAATACCAAGGATTCAATGGAATACTATCTTGCACCTCAGAACGGTGAGGAAATAAAAATCCTTATTCTTGAATTTGATGAAGAGGATACGGTTGTTAACTGTACAGCCTGCGTTTAGGACGGCAGAACCGTAATTAAGAATTAAGAATTAAGAATTATGAAAGCGGATGTGAAAATTTTTTCATATCCGCTTAATTAATTTATAACGCATTCCGCCTTCAGCCTTGTTTTTCAATCCTTTATTTTATGATTTATAAAAGGTCAGTTTTCCCGATGCAGGAATTCCCGATGTGGTAAGCACGTCTTTTATGTGCCTTGTGGTTAAAAGCTCCTGTTGTTCTGTTTTATTTTTATTTGTCCTGTATTCCTTGGGGGTTGTATTTGTATGCTCCTGAAAAACCCTGTTGAAGGTTCGGATTGATTTAAAGCCGCTTGAAAATGCAATATCTGTTATGGGCTGACTGGAGGAAAGAAGCAGAAATTTTGCATAGTCAATGCGTACCTCGTTGATGTATCTTGTTATGGGATAGCCTATCTTATCCGAGAATACTCTTGAAAGATAGGAGGGATTCATCCCCACTTCAAAGGCGATATTTTCAAGGGTAAGCTCTTCTCTGAAATTCTTTTCAATAAAGCTCAATACATCGGGCAGAAGATCGGTTGACCCTTTTCTTCCAACTTCCTCAAATTCAATCTCTTTGAAAATAATACTGAGAAAAATATAAATATATCCTATAAGCTGCTCGAAGGATAGTGTTCCTCTGTCTTTTGAGCTTAATCTTTTTGTTATATAGTCAATATCGGGGTGTATAATATTTTCCGCAAAGGGAGAAACCGGCTCCTGATTGAAATATTTATGAAAAGCCGGCAGGCATTCCTTGAGAATGGTTATAATAATGGTTTTTGAATACTTTACTGTTTCGTATGAGTGAACCGTGTAGGGCATAATAAAGGCAAAACCATTTTGCTTTAGTGTTTTCTTATGCTTTCCGCAGGTTACTTCAATTTCTCCGTCAAGGCAGAAAAGAAGCTCAAGCTTATTATGCATATTGGGAAAGCTGAGAATATTTTTTTTTATATAAACCTCCGCCTGAATTTCTTTCATTAAAATCACCTCACATTAAATGTTATATAAGTATAACATAAAAGTAAAATATTGTCCATAACATTTTTTGCTGTTATACAGGCTGATTTTTTAAAAAGTAATTCAGGTATATTCAAATATTGGGTGTAAAGTAAAAAACTTGTAAAAAAAAATCTTCCTTTGTATTCTGAAACGTCATTTGGAAATAAATGAAGTAAAAATATGACCTGAAAAATTTTTTGTATGACTTTTATTGTTGTAAAGAAGAATATATAATAAAATTATCAAAGATGAAAAAGGACTGATAAAAATGAAGATAAAACTGCAGGATTTAACGTTGAGAGAAAAAATAGGTCAGACTGCCGTTGCCTTTGTAAATAATGATATGTCTGATCTTGAAAGAAATCCCTACGGTGGAATGTGGTCAATCGGTGCCGTAAGATTCTCTACCGTTAATATGGATGATATTGCAACAGATGATGTAGCTTTATCTGATGATATAAAAAGCAGAATAAAGGAATTCAACAGTAAGCTTAAGGTTCCCATTCTTGCCGCTATGGATAATATGAACGGCATTAAGCATGCTTTCAGCGAGCTTGGGTTCGTTTCTGACTGTGTTTCCGTGGGAGCAACGGGAAGTAGGGAGCTTGCATATGAAACGGGAGTTTCAAGGGCAAGGCAGCTTAAATGCGTGGGCTCTAACTGGTTGTGGTGGCCTGAGGTTGATCTTCAGCACAGAAATTTAACCGTTCAGTGGGGCAGACTTTTCTCGGATGATCCTGATGTGGTAGCCGAAATGGGAATTTCTGCAGTCAAAGGATGTCAGGATTGCGGAGTTGCCGCAACGGCAAAGCATTTTCCCGGCGGAGATGGAATAGAATACCGTGATCCTCACGCAAGCACAAGCCTTTTGAATATATCCTTTGAGGACTGGAAGAAAAAGCAGGGCAGAATCTTTCAGGAGCTGATAGATGCAGGAGTTTATTCCGTAATGACCGGGCATCAGGCTTTCCCCGGATATGACGATACAAAAATTGACGGGAAATTCATTCCCACCTCCGTTTCAAAAAAAATAATCACCGATCTTCTTAAAGGGGAAATGGGCTTTAAGGGTGTTGTGGTTACAGACGGAATCACAATGAAGGGGCTTATGGATATATTTGACTGCGATGAGGCAGAGGTATACATA
>JAZQFU010000135.1:0-3994 GCA_045539675.1 Clostridia bacterium
TATCGGGCTTACTGATATATTCCGCAATGATTTCGGTGTTTGCGGTTGCTATGTATTCTGCTGTAAAATCATCTGCTATGCATTCATTTTCAGAAGTGTATATTTTAACAAGAATTAGCATAAAATCCTTTAAATGGGACTTGAATGAATTCTGACCGTAATATTCCATTACTTTGGAGTAAACTTTCTTTCGGAGTATATGTATTCGCAGAATGCAAACAGAAATTCCGAAGCTGATTCTTTATGACCTGCATATTGAAGTATTTCGGCATCGAAGGTGCGGTTAACAAGATCATACTTATCTTTAAAATGATAATAAAATGTTTTACGATTGATTCCGCATTTGCGGCATATTCCGTCAACTGTTATCTTTTTAAAATTCAGTGTTTTCAAAAGTAATTTCAAGGTATCGGATATCATACTTTTTGTAATGGTAACGTCAGACATAAAAGAAGCCTCCTCAATATCTATTTTATCATCAAATAATGAATAATCAATAGTTTTAACATAAAATTAATTTAAATTTCAGAAACGGAGAATTAACATGAAATTCTATTCACAGAATTACGAAACCGTTGCTTCGTATCTTAAAACCGATATAAGGAACGGGCTGAGTGAAGAGCGTGCAAAAGAGCTTCTTGCTCTTCACGGAGAAAATAAACTCAGAGAAAAAAAGAAAAAAACTATGTTGCAGCGTTTTGCAGAGCAGTTTAAGGATGCAATGATTCTTATTCTGCTTGCTGCAGCAGCAGTTTCTCTCGTAATTGCAGTGTTGGAAAAAAATCCGAAGGAATTATTTGAGCCTCTTCTTATTCTTTTGATTGTTATTCTGAATGCCGTTATGGGTGTTGTTCAGGAAAGTAAAGCTGAAAAAGCACTTGATGCGTTAAAGGGAATGACAACTCTACGTGCACGTGTTATACGAAACGGAGAAGAAAAAAGCATAGAATCAGCTCTTCTGGTTCCCGGAGATCTTATTATGCTTGAAGCAGGAGATTTTGTGCCTGCCGACGCGCGTCTTGTTAAAAGTACCGGACTCAAATGCGAAGAATCCGCACTTACCGGCGCATCCGTTCCCTCTGTAAAAGATGCCGAGTTGACTGTAAAAGAGGATGCACCCTTGGGTGACAGAGCTACATGTGTATACTCGGGATGCAGCGTTGCATACGGAACAGCTCTTGCTATTGTTACTGAAACCGGTATGAATACTGAAATGGGTAAAATTGCTAATCTTCTCGATAGCGAAGTTGATGAAAAAACTCCGCTTCAGCAAAAGCTTTCGACTCTTGGAAAATATCTGGGTGTAATTGCAATTTCCTGTTGTGCAATAATCTTTGCAGTTGGTATATCAAACGGACTTGATCCCATGCATATTTTCATGACTGCTATTTCTCTGGCAGTTTCTGCTATCCCCGAAGGATTACCGGCTATTGTTACAATTGTTCTTTCGATAGGCGTACAGAGAATGGTAAAGAAGAACGCTCTTATCCGTCGTTTGCCGGCAGTTGAAACACTTGGAAGTGCTTCTGTTATATGTTCAGATAAAACCGGAACGCTGACTCAGAACAGAATGACCCTTGTTAAAGCATATACAGACGGAGAGACTTCGGAAAACCATATTTCATATCAGGATAGTGATGAAATAAAAAAATTATTATTGTACGGCACTCTTTGTTCCGACGGTAATGTTTCATTTGAAAACGGCGAAGAGAAGCATCTCGGTGATCCGACTGAAACATCCATAGTAATGGCTGCATATAAAAACGGCATTATAAAAAAAGATGTTGATTCGCTTTATCCGCGTATTGCGGGTATTCCCTTTGATTCAGACAGAAAGCTTATGACATCCGTGAATAAGATTGAAGGTAAGTATGTTGTTATAGTTAAAGGTGCCTTTGATATGCTTGCTCCTGCCTGCATAAAAGGAGATATTGAAAAAGCGAAGGCTATTACCGAGAATATGAGCCGTCAGGCATTAAGAGTTCTCGCTATAGCATATAAGGTTCTTGATTCAGAGCCGTCTGAAATAACTTCAGAAAACCTTGAGAGTGAACTTATTTTTATGGGTCTTGTCGGTATGATTGATCCTCCGAGAGAAGAGGCAAAGCAAGCTGTAGCTTTATGCCGTCAGGCCGGTATTAAGCCTGTGATGATAACAGGTGACCACGTTGTTACAGCATCAGCGATTGCAAAAGAGCTGGATATTTTAAGAGACGGTGATCTTGCTATAACAGGCGCAGAGCTTGATAAAATGAACGATAACGAATTTGATTCGTCAATTGAAAAGATTTCGGTATACGCAAGAGTATCCCCCGTAAATAAAATCAGAATTGTTAAGGCGTGGCAGAGAAAGAATCATGTTGTTGCTATGACCGGTGACGGTGTCAACGATGCACCGGCACTAAAAGCTGCGGATATAGGCTGTGCAATGGGAATAACCGGGACGGATGTTGCAAAAGGTGCAGCTGATATGACTCTGACAGATGATAATTTTGCTACTATTGTTGATGCGGTAAGAGAAGGAAGAGGAATATATTCCAATATTAAGAAAGTAGTCGGCTTCCTTCTTGGTACAAACATCGGTGAAGTTATCACAGTTTTTGCCGCGATGCTTTTATGGCATAAAACTCCGCTTCTTTCGATGCTGCTTTTATGGATTAATCTCGTTACCGATAGTCTTCCTGCTATAGCGTTGGGAATGGAACCCGTTGAAAAGGATATTATGGAAAAGACGCCTAAATCCAAAAATGAAGGTATCTTTGCAGGCGGAATGGGAATAAGAACAATACTTCAGGGCGGAATGTTTGCAGTATTGACTCTTATAGGATTCAGAGTTGGAGAAATCGCCGGAGGTACGCTTGAATCCGGTCAGACAATGGCTTTTCTTGTGCTTGCTTTATCTCAGGTTGTGCAGGCATTTAATATGCGTTCAGAGCATTCTCTTTTCAGAATAGGTGTATTCTCTAACCGTAAGCTGAATATTTCATGTCTGATATCGTTTATTCTTGTTCTGTTGGTTGCGTTTACACCCTTGCGATATCCCTTCGGACTTGTTATACTGTCAGCTGAGTTGTATATGTTAACTGTTGCTCTTGTTCTGATTCCGTTAATTGTTATGGAAATCTCAAAAGCGCTTCGTTTTGCAATCAGGAAGCAAAAATAATGTTAACTATTGTAATTTATTATAAAATGATGTAAAATGTAAATAAAGGAGATGTTTAAAATGATAAGTTATTACAACACAATTGATGACATTCCCGCGGAATGCGATACTGCCATATTACCTTTAGGAAGTATAGAACAGCATAGCTCTCATCTTCCTACGGGTACAGATTATTTTATTGTTAAAGCAACTTCGGAAAGACTTGCAGAAAAGATTAATGCATATTTGTTACCACCACTTCCCATAAGTACTTGCTACGAACATACCGGGAAAAAGGGTAGCGTGTGTATGCGTCCTTCCACCTTTGCGCTGATGTTTTCAGATATACTGACTAACCTTAAAAATCAGGGATTTAAAAAGGTTATTGTTATGATTGGTCACGGAGGTATTTTCGCTGCAGATCCGGTTATAAGAGAAATGAATTGTATGAATGATGATTTCAGGGTAATCAAGCTTTATGGCATGAGAAATGAAAAAATCACTTCTCTTATTGAAGGAGATCCGAATAATGAAATTCATGCAGGCGAAAAAGAAACCTCACTTATGCTTTATGTAGAAGAGGGGACTGTTAAAAAAGATAAGATGGCAGAAAATGATTATGTTCCCGATCGCCCCCGTGAGTATCTCAACTATCTTTCACTTCTCAAACTTTCGAAGACGGGTGCATGGGGATATCCCTCTTATGCAACGAAAGAAAAGGGCGAAAAGCTTATGGAATACATAGTGGACGCTATGGTTGAATACATTAATGATGCATTTGAATATGCAACAAAGGATAGATGGTGATGCAAAAAGCCCGGCTCGTTTGAGCCAAGTCGGAGGCCAAGCGGT
>JAZQFU010000136.1:0-3510 GCA_045539675.1 Clostridia bacterium
TCACATTTAATCTGTATTCAATTCTTTCTTCGAGATTGCAGGATTCAACGGTTATATCATATGTATAAATCCCGTCTTCACTTTCCGAAACATACACGGATGAAGAAAGATCCCTTGTATAAACCTTCACCTCGGGAGGGAAATTTTCCTCCTTAAGATAAACGGTCATATCATATTCGGTTTTTCCCTCTTCAAGAGGAACTTCGATTCCGCCCACAGTAATTTTTGATACTGCGGCTTCATTGCTTCCGAGCACAGCCATGGGAACGAGCATATCGTTTAATTCTTCATCGGTAAGCATTGCCCAGACTGAAACATCTGCCACGTTTTCAGGAAGGGTGATTGAAGGAGTTACCAGAGTTGCATCTTCATCAACCGTTCCGTAGGCGGTTTCAAAAGCAATAAGCTTTCCCTTATCGGAAGCAAGAATGGAAAATGCGTAATTTCCGCCGCTTATAACCTCTGCATTTACCTCTGCGTGAAGAACCGCTCCGCTTTCGGCTGTTACGGCACTACCCTCTTCCGTGCAGAACGAAATTTTTTCCGCGTATATCTCACAGCTGACTGACTCCTCAGCGAAGGGCACGGCACAAACGCTTAAAAGAAGCAAAAATGTTATGAGAATACTTAAAAGCCTGTGTTTCATATTCTTTCCTCCCTTAATACAAATCGTCTCGTCTGTCTGTTCTGTAAAGGTTTCTTCCGTAGCCGTTATTGAACGAAAGATATCTCACGTATTTATGAGCATCAAGATCAACAGTCGCAACAGTATATCCTTCCGACTCAGCCGCCGCAATAATATCTCCGTGCTCATTGGTGATAAAGCTGCTCTCGGGATGCTCGTCACTACAACCGGAAGCAATAAGGAAAACTCCGTTTTCGTATGCTCTCGCACGGGTTATACTTTCGGGAAAGCCGCCGGTGGGAACAAATATCATTTCAGCGCCGTCTCTGACCAGCTTTCTCGTTGCCTCGGGGAACCACTGATCCCAGCAGATAATGACAGCTATTTTTCCGAAGGGAAGCTCAATCACGGAAAGCTCATCTCCGGGAACCATACCGCCGGTAAGCTCATCATAGCAAAGGTGGGTTTTATGAACCTTCCTTACGGTTTCACCCCGGGGTGAAATAACCTCCGCCGTATTATATCTCGCACCGTTATCATCCTCGTGGTATCCAATAATAACATACATTCCGCATTCCTTCGCCTTTTCTCTTACCCTCTGAAGCTGAGGATGAGAAGTGGGAATATATCTTTCATCGGAAGGAATACAAACGCCTCGGTCATAGGTTGTTTCGGTAAAGCAGATAATATCCGGCTTATTTTCATCTGCCGCCGCTTTTTCCATTATTTCAAGAACGGTTTCAATATTCTTTTCAGGTTCCTTATACCATTTTCTTTCAAAATAAGCGGTTGCAATGTTAACAACCCTGTGCTTTCTTTTTTCTTCCGCCGTAATCAGGGGATTGCTGAACCTTACCTCCCCTTCACCGAAGGAATAAAAGGTCAGCTCAATTTCTATGTACTCACATTTTTCGACAAGCTCAAGAGAAAGAGAATATATGCCATCCTCCGAAGGGGTGAGATAATCTCCGGCAATCTGCCCTCCCTCGCCGTCATACTGAATTACAACGGCATATGCCTTTCCTCTGACCGATTCTATATTAACACCGGTAGAAAAGGAATACAGTGCATTCCTGTTTTTAATTTCATATCTGCCCGTTAAAATTCCGATTGAATAAACGGGATCGATGCATTTAACCGAAAGAGTTTCTTCTCCCACGGTAAATTCCGCAGGTATTCTTCCGGGAGCATCTATACTTCTTCCCTGCCAGTTTGTTATTTTAAGCCTTTCCATATATGATCACCTTTTGGTTGAATTAACTAAACAAACGTCTTTTCAAATTATTCATTTAGTAATATTAGTCTACACTAAAACTAAAATCCGTGCAATGGTGTATTTTAGAAATAAACAACATATTTCGAAACTTTACTTATTTTTTGCAAAACATCCCTTGACAGATTTATCCTTATGTTTTATGATAGTTACAGTACTTGCGTCAGATGAAAGGTTTTCAAAAAACACCTAAAAAAAACGAAACGGAGTTGCTGTGTTTTGAACAAAAACTCACATATTGCTGTCACCGAGAATACCGATATCACCGTGAACTGTGTCGGGAATACCTACAAATACAGAGTTCATGCAGAAGACTGGTCTCACCGTCCGCCTGCCTCGGAAACTGCTTTTCTCGGATTTGTTCTTGAAGGAGAGGCATATTTCAATATTGACGGAAAGGAATATACAGTAAAAAAGAACGATATTCTTTTCTGGAATAAAGGAACTTCCATGTATTCAAGAGGTAAAAAAGGCTTTTTTGAATACGTGGCAATCCATTTCCTTACAAATCATCCCATAAGCGAAAGCATTATTCCACACTGTTTTCCCGCAACCGATCCCGAATATACCGAGCAGCTTTTTATGAAGGCAAGAAACGAATATCAGCTCAAGGCATTTGCTTATCCGTTACGTGTTAAGGCGCAGCTTTATAAAATTCTTAATCATATCATAACCTCAAATACGGGCTTCGCTTTAAGTCAGAAGCATACCGCTATTCTTCATTCCGTTCTCTATATGGAAAAGAATATTTTTTCAAAGGATCTGGATATAGAAACAATTGCTGAGCAGTCGGGTATCTCCTCCGTATATTTCAGGAAGGTTTTCAAAGAGATTTATAATATTTCCCCATTGAAATATATAACGGATAAAAGAATGGAAAAAGCCGCAGAGCTTCTCTATTACGAAAACTTCTCGGTTGCGCAGATTGCAGATATGGTGGGCTACCGCTATACGGTTTATTTCACCAAGCTATTCAAGGAAAAATACGGAGTTTCTCCGAGAGAATATAAGCAAAGAAACTATCAGTAACCTTTTTAGCAGAAAGTTTCGATGAAAAACAAAAGAAAAGAGGTAACCGTAATGAAAGAATTTCCGCTTCCGGCTGTATCGGATTTTATTGATATAGCAATTCTGAAGGTGGAAAACGCCTATATGTATAAAACACATACAGAGAAATGGTCATATCATCCTCCGGTTTCCGAATATGCTTATCTGACTTTTGTTCTCAGCGGTGAGGCATACTTCAACATAGACGGAAAAGAATTTACGGTGAAAAAGAATGATATTGTTTTCAGAAACAGCGGAGTAAACTTTGTTTCAAAGGGTAAAAGCGGTTCTTTCGAATATCTTATCTGCCATATGGTTTTAAAAGACGATATTCCCGAAAGCATACTTCCCCTTCATTTTACTCCGGATGATCCGGAATATATCAGACAGCTTTTTCAGAAATTGATTTACGAATATGAAATAAAATCCTTCACCTATCCTCTGCTCGTAAAATCACAGCTTTATAAGATTCTCAATCATCTTATAGCTTCGAACTCCGGCAATACACAAAGTCAGAAGCATACCGCCATTCTCCGTTCCATTCTCTATATGGAAAAGAATATTT
>JAZQFU010000137.1:0-2993 GCA_045539675.1 Clostridia bacterium
AATCTTAAAAAGCTTGCAAAATGGAAATGGAAGAGGAATAATACTCCTTCTAAATTACTCGTTTTTTTCGTGAATTTCATAAATACGAAGAAGAACCCGATTTTTGCTTGATGCAAAGTCGGGTTCTTCGACAGTCTGAAACCGGAAACGAAAAATTCGTTTCCGGTTTTTTTATTTATTCAGACTTTTTCAATCTTAAAATAGTGAGTTGAATAAAGAGTCGCCTTAACATAAATATTGAACTTATCTGCACTGAAGAATTCTTCGCTTACAAGCTCGTTATCTTTGTTTTCATCTGTAACATAATGAGAAACCTTAACTGCTCCCTCACTATTTTCAAACGAAAGCTTAACCTCCTGCACTTCAGCATCATCATTATCATCAAAATAAGTAAGCATTACGCCGCTTTCTTTTCCGTCGGTTGCACCGCAGGCATAAACATTACCGGAGGTATGCTCAGAGATAAGCTCTGTTCCCAGTCTTCTTAAGTTTCTGAACATAATAAAGCTCCAGTAGGCTTTGAGAGGCTTATACTTATCGGTGAAAACCCCATTCATGGTGCAGGGACGAAGGTCATAATACATAAGCATATCAAGAGGCATTTTCTGACATACAAGCATTGCACCGGCAACAAAGGAAGCCCCCTTAAGTGCCTTTTCCATTTCAACAGAGTAAGTCCATTGCTCACCAAAAAATTCTCTCACATAGTTCCACTCGTTAAGTATGGTTTCCGCATCTCCGAAGCCGTACTTTGTTGCAACCTCTTTCATATCTACCGTCGCTTTGGCAAACTTTTCTATTGTTTCTGCATATCGGTGATATGAGAAAAAGTCGAGAGCTCCGCCCTTTTCATTTATTGTGCTGAAAAATTTATCCTTGTATTCACTCGGATGAGAACTGCAGAAGGCGGGACCGCCTATTTTAAGATGCGGAAACTTCTCTTTAAGATACTTTGATACAACGCAATAAAAATCACAGAACTCATCAAAGGTTCCCTGCCAGCAGGGATTACTGCCATCTGCATTTTCGCAATCGGGTTCATTCCATATTTCCCAATATTCTATATCATATTTATAACCGTTTGCCCAGCCTTCGGTATAGTGACGGATAATATGCTCGCATATCCGCGCCCATTTTTCATAATCTTTCGGAGGAACGGTTCCGTACTTGTAGTAATGCTCAATGGAAGCTCCGAGTCTGTAAAAAACCTTGGTACCCGCTTCAAAGGTTACTGCCACACATCTGTCAGTCGGTTCAAAAATATATGAAGCAGGATCGTTTTCATCTGCATCAAAATTCTTAAAAATTCTATGCACATCCACGGTATGCTCTCCGCCGTAAAGTGAAAAAAATGATGCATCATGATTACGTGCGTAGGGAATTTCAAGTGCTTTATAAAGCTCAAGATTATTGCTTCCGGTTCTGACAGCTCCGGCAACCGGTCCGTTATTTGCTGCGTTCATAGGTTTTATTTTACCGCCGGTTGCTTTCAGGTCAAATTTAAAGTTTTCCATATAGCTACCTCCGTATTTCTTTTGTTGTTTCATCATTTTAACACATTAAAAAAATAATTTCAACACTTTTTTCGTTTTATTTTCTTTTTTTCGAAAATTGAAAACCATTCGAAATTATTTGTCTTCAGAAAGTTCAAGTGTGCTTACAGAAACCTCGAATGCAGTTTTGATTTCTGTTTCCCCGTTTTCAAGTCTTTTTTTATATTCCCTGCTCTGAATCCTTCCGCTAACCGTTATATGATCTCCCACTTTAAGAAGAGATGCTTCTTTTGCATTTTTTCCCCATGCGATGCAGGGAATATAATCGGATTTATTATGAATTCTGTTAACTGCAAGTAATATATCGCAGATTTCCCTGCCGAAGGGAGTTATACGATAAACGGGTTCCTTACATAAAAAACCTCTCAGGGTAACCGAATTAATATCGGCATCATTTTCTTCCGCTTCTTCAATTATTTTGGCAAAGGCTGAAAGCACAAGACGGTTCCCTACTCCCGAATAATTATTATATGAACGGAACTGACCTTTAACAGCTACTTTATCTCCCTCCTTTACGGGGAAGTCGCATAAAAGCTTTTCAGATGCTATAACATTCACGGTATCTGAAATTCCGGAAAGTCTTCCGACCTTAAGAGGAAAGGTCATAAAGCTTTCGCCGAAAACCTCGTGACTGAAAAAAACTCCGCCCGAAACCTCACCCGAAAGCTCGCAGTAATTATTAACTTCATTAATAAGCATGAAAAAAATTCTCTCCTGTCTTTTATTTTCAGCCGTCTGAGAGCTATTAACCCCGGCCCGGCTGCTATAATAAAAATATTCAGACAAAAGAGAATTTATGTTAAAAAGAAATCTGATCGTCAAGGCATTCTATTCCGAAATGCTCATAGGCAAGCCTTGTTACCATTCTTCCTCTGGGAGTACGGTTTAAAAATCCCAGCTGAAGAAGATACGGCTCATACACGTCTTCAATTGTAGTGGCATCCTCACCTATGGTTGCCGCAAGAGTTTCAAGACCTACAGGCCCGCCCGAAAAGGCATTGATTATGGTGAGAATCATTCTTTTATCAATTTTATCAAGACCTATAGGATCTATCTCAAGCATATTAAGAGCTTTGCCCGCAAGCTCTGCAGTAATTTTCCCGTCACCCTTTACCTGACAGTAATCACGGACCCTTTTTAAAAGTCTGTTTGCTATACGTGGAGTTCCTCTGGTTCTGGTGGCGATTTCCATTGCTCCTTCATCGTCTATTTCAATTCCCAGAATGCTTGCAGAACGCTTCACTATAGAAACAATCTGCTCCCTGGTATAAAGTTCAAGACGAAGAAGCATTCCGAAACGGTCTCTTAAAGGTGACGAAAGATTCCCTGCCTTGGTGGTTGCTCCCACAAGAGTGAATTTGGGAAGATCAAGTCTTATGCTTCTTGCGGAAGGCCCTTTTCCTATAATGATATCAAGAGCATAGTCCTCCATTGCAGGAT
>JAZQFU010000138.1:0-11354 GCA_045539675.1 Clostridia bacterium
AGCTGCCGGCTTCTGCTCCTGCTGAGCAGGTGCAGACGGGTTTTTGTTTTCAGCCGGGGTTGGTTCAGGTTTTTCTGCCTGCGGTTTTTCTGTGATTTCTGCGTTGCTGTTATCTTCAGCTTCGGACTCTTCTTTTTTTACTTCGTCTTCCGTTATGTTTTCAATGATTTCATCATTTTCCGTATTTTTTTCTTCTTCCTTTGAAAAGCAAGCAGACAATGATAAACAGAGAGTCAGTGCGAGTAAAAATGCAATAATCTTTTTCATGGTAATTCTCCTTTTTTGTTTTGTCGTATATAATACATATTTTACGCAGAAAAGGTTGCATTTATTTTATAACAAAATGGTGACGGAATAATTACAATTCAACGTCACCATTATCTTAATTATTTTTCAAAATATTTAATTGTTACAGAAGGATACATACCAAGTCCGTTTTCTGTTTCTGCTCCGTTTTTTCCAAGCCACAAAAAGTTATATTGTGTTCCCGAAGGAGGATTATTGGTCTGGTATTTGGCTATATATCCGATGTTGATACTCTCGGTATTTTTAAATCCTGCAACATTGAGAGGAACGGTATAATATCTGTAGTATTTTGTATTTCCGCTCGATCCACCACCCGTATAACTTATATTTGCGGTTCCTAAAACTCCTTCAGCGCCCTTGTTTATATGGCGGTTAGCAACAGCAAAATACATTTTATTTTCATCGGAAGACGGCCAGTCGGTTTTTAACACTCTGTAAAACTCAAGTTCCGAACCCGCAGAACAGTTTGTTGCCATATAAAACTGCAGTTCGGCAGAAGCAATTCTGATGTTTTCATCAGTAACGGCTGAATTATCGAATGCCATTGCAGTAAAATGTGAATGCCCCGTACCTGCAATATTTGTAACCGAACCCGGATATCCGTAATAGGGTGTTTCTTTTGTCATCGGAAATGGCATATTGAAAAGCTCATAAGGAGATCTTTTCCCGCCCAAAGCAGAAAGCTTCATAACCGCAGACTTATATTCTCTGTATTTTATTGTATAAGTTTGTATATTAGCTTTATCTTCCGAAGTAACCTTAACGGTACATATATTATCACCGTATTCAACTGCATAGGTTGCTTTCGTGTTTTCTGTCTTAATACAAAGTTCAGGCAACTGACTTTCAAGCTTTTCGTAAACAGCATAATATTCATTTGTATTCTTGTTGAATACAGGATATAATTCTCCGCCGCCGGAAGCTTCAATATATGACAGAGCAACAGAAGAAGCATCATTTTTATGAACCGGTAATGCGATATCTTCAAAATAGCTGAAATTAAGCTGAATATCAGAAGGAATTTCAAATTCCTCTGTTCCTCTGAAGGCAAATGCAAAATCTGATTTTACTCTTAGTTTATCCGCATTTAGTATTCCGTTTTCATATATCTTTTCATATTGTGGAAAATAGCTTTCGCTGAAGCTTTTTGTCATAAGTCCGGGTTCAGTGGCTTTCAAGCATTCAACGGAAGGATTCAGAGTATTCCATTGCGCGCTCAACGGTATAAAGTTTTCAGGAAGATAATCAGTATTCAAAGTAGCATAACAGATACTGTCCGGTAAAACGGTTATATTATTTTCATCTGTTACCGGATTACCGGAAGCTTCAGATATAAAACCGTCTTCTTTGATTCTGTATTCTTTTAAAGATAAGGAAATATTTTTTATCTTTCTGACTTCAAATAAATATGTTCGGGAAGAAAATCCTGTTTCAAGTTTAATTTCGTATTTTCCGCCGATGTTTTCAGGCTTCAGATATGTTGCTTCGTCTGTTATAACACTTTTTTCAAACATAAGCTCCGGCATTTCAACGCTGTCATCATTGACCAATATGTAATACCGGTTGTTTTCATCTGTAAGAGACGGATATATTATTCCTTCTGAAGCGGTTACAGATTTAAGTGAAGGTTTTCTGCTGTAATACTTATTCTTATCAACAGTTACTGTATTATCGGAATAAACTATCTGTCCGTTATAAATTCCGTACGCTTTTACATTGAATTTTCCGTCTCCTGAGGTGAAATAATCGGATAACTCAACGCCGAATCTTCCGTCTGAATCTGAAGCTGCTGCCGAAAGCTTTACAGAACTTTCTCCGCTGAAATCAGAGGAGGCTTCGTCTCGGTTAATAACAATCCCGAATTCTGAAAACTCTGAAGACGCATTGCCGTAAATAACTATATTCTTATTATTCTTATATTCCGGATTATCATTGAGAGAAATCTCTGCAGCAGATACCGATAATCCAAGCATAAGGAGAAAGCAGGTAAATAAAAGAACTGTTCTGTTTTTCATAACTTTACCTCCTAATATCTTGTTATGGGAATACTTTCATCATTTACTGAAACTGTAAATAACGAATGAAAGCCTGCCAGCATCCTGATTTCTGTTGTATTATCCGAATAGCTCCAACCGATTCCGGTAGCATTATTATCGGAACTTAAAACCGTACCTTTTGAATCACGGATTTCCAGTATTCTATCTGTGGATAACCTGATACTGCAGTCATTAATGGAAGAAACTGATAATCTGTTACCCTCAAAAGCAACAGATACAGTATTATCAGACTCAAGAACAGCTTTACCGTCTTTAATAAGTGATGTTCCGTCAACGAGCATATACCCTTCATTGTTTATAACAAGTGCATCGCCCTCAAATGTATATCCGTCACAGCTAATTACGGAATTATCGGCAGAAGTTCTTATATAAACAGTGTTTCCGTTTTCAAATACCAGCTTTACAAAGTCATTATACTGTTCACAGACGTACTCGATTGATTTGTCGTTCAGCTTGTGAACATTTATAACCGAAACGATTTTTGTCTCATTTACACTTTCTGTTGCAAACCATACTCTTTGATGAACCGGCATATTAACGTAATTACCGGTAGGAGTATAAGCTATACCGTCAGGACCGGAAAACTTATCTGAGAAGCCTGCCTTTTTAATATTTTCGGGGTAGACCATATCAGCCTCGAGAACAGCCTGATTCTGAGTTATCACCGCTCCCTTTGAATCCGGTTTGAAGTTTATGTTATATTGTGCATTCAGCCACCATTCAAATGAATGTTTATCAGTATCTTTTGCTTTAAGATCGTCGATGATTACGAAAACATCGGGTCTCAGATATATAATCTGTCTGTTTGCTCTGTCAAGCTTATTATCATAGATAGAATATCCTGAAGCATTTGTATAATAATCATAAGCATCTTCTGCATCACCGGAGGTTAAATCAAAGCTTTCAGAGGTTATAAAATTGGTAACTGTTCCGTTTGCTTTGGAGTTATTATATGGTTGCCCATTACCGCCATCATATGTTATGGCATTATGAGCATAGGTTTTTCTTGTATACGCCAGATCAAAAGGTGAATGAAAATAGTCATAATACCCTGAATCTATAGCCAGTCTCTCACCAAAAGCATGAATATGGAAGGAATTCTGATCCGGATGATTGTGACTGCAGGAACCATATTCACTTGCACGGAAATATAGGGATATTCTGTCGTTATCCATAATATCACTATGCATCATAACATAACCTGAATCCCTGAAATGCGCTGACTGAGGTATATCGGAAGGTTCCTTGGGTTCTATATCTGTTCCGAATGCATCGTAATATCCGTTAGATTCGTTCGTTTGAGCATTTATAGCGATACCTTTATCGTATTTCCATTTTCCGTACGGATTAGGATTCCATGTCAGAGTACGTTTCAGAATATATGCTGCACCACTATCTGCACCATTACCGTAGCTTTCATCACCGAACTCCATTGAAGTATAGTCAAAGGTTGAATAGAATACGAACTTCCATTCATTTTTATGAACGGCTGCATTAAACATATCAACAATACCGTGAGTACGTAAGGTATGTGTCAGATGCCGATGAGGTCTGTAGTAAGTCCAGTAAGCATAACCGTTAGCGTAAGAGCCGTCTTCGTAGCCAAAAGGATAACCGTTAAGACCAATAAAATAAGGCAAATATTTTTCTGCAATAGCTTTTAGTTCCGGACTTTTATCTGCTAAAGCAAGACCTGCAGTAATGCAAACCTTCATATGCCCCCATCCGTGCGAAACATGTGGGTTGTATTCTATCATATACGGTGAATCCTTAAGTCCTTCAGGAGGATTCTCCATATAAATTACTCTTTCGGTAAGCATAGCTTCAACTTGCGCTTTTTCCGTTTCGGAAAGTATATTATAAATCCAGTCATACGCAATTGTTGAGTTTATAACTATAGTATTATACGACTGATCATTTGCTTTATATGAGGTTGCACCGTCGGGATTACCCTTCCATGTTGTTATATTAAGAAGAAGTTTTTTTGCAGTATTTGCATAAGTGACATCTTGTGTAATAAGGTATGCCAAAGCACAACGATACATCTGATTACAAGCTTTTGTTACTCTTGATGAAACACTGGAATAATTGCCGGGATCTCCGACTGCCGGACTTTTTACCGCTGCGTCAGCTTCAGAAATTATTCCGTCAAATATTTCTTTGGATTTGTCTTCTTTAAGACTTCTCAGCCATTCCATATCATTATCGGTAAACATAATTCTCGGATGCCCGGACTGCGCCAATTTATCTACAACAAAGGATGCATCGGGAACCGGATGAGAATATGCATCGCTGCGGACAGTAAATCTTTTTGCTTCTTTCCATTGTGATACTCCTTCGTTACCGTAGAATCGTACACTCCACCAGTAAGTTCCGGGAGTAAATTCGCACGGAAAACTATACACATTACGGAAAATTCCCGATGCGTAATATGCAACGTTCTTAAGCTCTTTATCCTTGGCAACAATCAAATCATATCCGCAATTTTCAGTCACGTTTTCCCAGTTAAAGGCAGGCGGATTCTGTTCGGAAATATATTTATGTATCGGTTTATCAACATAATAATTCTTGTTATTTGATGTAAGCTTATCTTCCCAGTTATATAATGAAGACGCTGTTGTTCGTTCAGCATAATTAACTTCTATAACAGGAAGTCTAACTTCTTTCATTGTTTCAGAACCTTTATTTCCGCTGAAGATATACGCACCGTCAGATTCAAAATAAAACTTCAGACTTTCAAAATCTGAAAACCTGTCTGCCGCAAGAGATATTTCATATTTTTCAAAATCACTATTGCCGTTTAAAGAAGCGCTTCCTATTTGTTCACCGGAAGTTCCGTCATTGTTTAAGGAATATATTCTGACCGCACTTCCCTGCTCGCCGGATAACCATAAATTAAGCTTAAGTCCCGTTATTCTCGCATTTTTTTCATGATAGAAGGAATCGCCGACCTCAAATAAAAGAGGCGTGCCTTTTTCGGATTTTATATTTCCGGCGATTTCTGATGACGGTATTTCATAATCTGTCTTTTCATCACCGTTTATTGTATAAATATCAGCAACAGGCATAACAACAGATGAGCTTGTACGGAAATATACCTTGTAATTATTTGTCACATTATTATCCGCTGATGTTACCTCATAGTTAATAAAATCTACAGCTCCGTCTGATTCTGTGACTTTTACCTTCATTGAATTATCTGCCTCAAAGGTTATTTCGGGAAAATCCTCCAGAGTTTCATCAGTCAATATAAAGTATTCGAAGATATCGGGAGAGAATTCGGGAAATAATCTGTATTCACATTTTATATCATTTAAATATGCCTCTGATTTTTCTGTAAAATAAGATGAAATACTGTATGGAGCCATATTTTCATTCCAAACATATGCTCTGGTGTATCCTGATGTGTTGTTATGCTTAAAGGGAAAAGTAATAAAAGATTCAGAAGTTGATGCATAAACAGTCTGAGTATAAATATCTGAATCTGAAAGCACGCCGTCATTATTATACGAAGCAATATAAACGTTGATTTTACTTCCTTCATTCGAAACAGATAAAGAAGGTACATTAAGTATCATATTCTGACCTGCTTTACCGTTGAAGGTTTTATTAACCGAAGATAGAGTGTTTACATAGAATTCCGGCTTTGATACTTCGAGTGCAGCTGAAGAAGAACCATAGGTAACCCGAAGCTTGGGAGCCGTCGATACAGTTGAAAAAGAAGACGTTCCGTTATTTATAAGTGCAACGGTAAGTGTTTTTCTGTTTTCATACCATGCTGACGAAACATAAGGCGTAACATCAATATACCCTATAACGGTTGTCGATGTAGATGAAAGATTGATATCACTTAACATGCCGACAGGTTTTCCGAGAGCCGGTGCATTTGAGTAGCTTACAGAGGAAGCACTCCAGTTGTTATCAGCTTCGTATACAACAATTTCACCGTCAGTATAATCAGAATCAGAGCTGAAATACATCTGTATACGAACCTGGCTGATATGCTGGGAACTGCTTATGGATAAATTGGATAAATCAAATTTGTAAAATAAAATTTCCTTGGTTTCATTATAAGGTGCTACAGTATATGCCCGTCCTGAAGAAATTGCACTTTCAGGAGAAGCAGAAGAAACAAACCCAACTTCTTTAAGCGTTGCGTTAGAGGTTGCTCCAAGTACTCCCGAGAACATTAATATGGAAGAAAGTATTGCAATTAAGATTACAGCAGATACATATTTTTTCATTCAAATCACCATTTTCAGTTTATAACAAAAAAACAAGCAATTCAATAAATAAGCCGAAATAGATATGTAAATTTCATAAAAGATAAAACAGTTTTTCGATATAATTTATTTCTTTTTTCAACTTGACTTATTTCTTATGTTTATTTATAATAAATAGACGTGTTCAAAAGGAGGGTTAAAATGACTTTAAAATCAAAAGAATCAGGAAAATTTTATAAAATTATGCTCTCGCTTGCGGTTCCGATAGCTGTTCAGAATTTGCTTACAAGCTCCTTCAGTCTGATTGATACCATAATGGTAGGACAGCTTGGCGATATCAGTCTTGCCGCTGTAGGCATGGCCGGTCAATGGAGCTGGTTTCTGAATATGGCTATATTCGGAATTTGCTCCGGTGCATCCGTATTTTTTTCTCAGTATTACGGCGACGGCAACATCAAAGCTTTCAGAAAAACCTACGGTCTTGCACTTATAACAGGGATATTAATTTCATTTATATTTCTTTTGTCAGCTTATTTTTTCCCGAGGGGAATTATCGGCATATTTAATCGCACACCGGAAGTGCTGGATGAAGGAGCAAAATATCTTAAGATAGCTCTGTTCTCGTATCCTGCTATTATGATTAATCAGCTTTCCTGTACTGTTTTACGTTCTTCCCAGAAGGTTAAGCTTCCTATGTATACAGCCTTTTTAACCACCATTTTGAATTCATTCCTTGATTACGGTCTTATTTTCGGAAAATTTGGCTTCCCCGCACTCGGCGTGGAAGGTGCCGCAATAGCAACAGTTATTTCAGCATGGTCAGGACCTGTGATTATATATATTATCAGCGCTTTAAATAAAGACAGAATCTTTTTTGGAAAACTTTCAGAGCTTTTCTGCTTTAAAAAAGATTTTATCATTGAATTTTTAAGAAAAACTTTTCCGGTTGTTCTCAACGAGAGCTTATGGGGCCTCGGAACTATGACCTACAGCATAATATATTCAAATATGGGATATGAATACTCCGCTGCTTTAACAATTCTCCGCACCTTTGAAAACATTGCATTCGCATTCTTTGCCGGCTTCAATAACGCAGGAAGTATTATGATAGGTCAGAATGTAGGCTCAGGAAAAATTGGGACTGCAATATCGCAAGCTAAAAAATATATGCTCATTGTTCCCCTTGCCGGTGTATTTGTGGGAATAACGGTAATACTATTCAGAGATCAGCTTATCAGTCTGTTCAACACCGGAGGTAAAATCAGCAACACTACTCTTAATGCAACACGTGGAATAATGCTTATTTATTCAATAGCAATCGGAATTAAAAATGTCAATTACGTAAGTATTGCCGGAATTTTCAGAGCAGGCGGAGAAACGCAGAAAGGAATGAAATATGATATAATCGGATTATGGGTACTCTCTCTGCCGGCTACGTTTATTGCTGCATTTATTATAAAGCTTCCTTTTGTTGCAGTATATGCTGTGAGTCACATTTTCGAAGATTATGTAAAATGCATTCTGTGTATCAGATATTTCCGCACAATGAACTGGATAAAACCTGTTACCGAAAACGGCAGAGCAGCACTTGAGGATTATCATAGCAAAAAAGCGGCTCAATGAGCCGCTTTCATATTTCTTATATCTTCAGCCTGTTCCTCTGTAATATAGCCGCATTCAACCATACACTCAATTACTTTTTTCTGACGTTGATATGCAAGCTCAGGGTTAACGTCAAGGGAATATACTGAAGGTGCATTCGGAATACCTGCCAGCAAAGTGCATTCCGCCGCATTTAATTCATTTACATTTTTATCAAAATAACCTTTTGCAGCCTCTCCGATGCTATAATATCCGCTTCCGAAATAAACCACATTTGCATATATTTCAAGAATTCCTTCTTTCCCTAATGTTTTTTCAAGCTTTAATGCCATAAAAATTTCAGCAATTTTTCGTTCAAGAGTATTATCCATAGGAAAATAAAGATTCTTTGCAAGCTGTTGAGAAAGAGTGCTTCCCCCTTCCATATACTTCCCTGCTTTAAAATCATTATAAATTGCTCTTGAAGTTCCGATAATATCAAAACCGTTATGTGTATAAAATCTTCGGTCTTCTACTGCAATCAGAGCATGAAAATAAGTTTGGGGAATTTCGGCATAGTAAGAAAAACTTTCTTTTTCACAAATTTCAGCAATCATATCTTCAACAGGCTTTTCATTAAGTGCTGAACGGTATTTCGTATAACCGCTGTATATATATATTCCGGTCAGTATAATTAATCCTGTCAGCAGCAGTAAAAACAATTTTTTAATTAATTTCTTCATATTCTTCTCCCGTTACATTCTGCAAAGAAGCTTGCATACCTCAATGCAAACCGGAATAGTGAGCAGCGAAAACAGTGAGGAAATAACGGCGAGACCGCAACTCATACTGCAATCATTATTTCCCATTTTCTGATATATTACCGCATTTATTCCGCATGGAACACAATACATTATTCCGGCGCACATAACTACAGTATCACTGCAAAACAGGCTAAGAATAAAGCAAATAACAATGGGAATTACAATAAGTCGGAATGCAGTGATTATATAATTTCTTATATCACAAAACATATTGGCAATTTTACAATCGGATGCAGCGATTCCAAGAAGAAGCATACTGATCGGAGATACACATTCAGATGCATTGTTAAGTATTTTTGAGGTAACAGAAGGAAGTGTATAGCTTCTGTATCCAAAAAATAAGCTCAGAATTATTATAAATATAACAGGATTCAGATATCCGTTTAAAGAGAATTTCGCTTTTGAAGAAAGCATACGATAGCCTTCCGTATATGAATATATAAATAATGGCAGAGCAAACATAACTGCATCGTTATATCCGGCGGATGACATCACACTTCCCGCAAGAGCAAGACCTATATAGCTGAAATTGCCTGCTGTAAGTGAATACTTGCATACAGAACGCTCATTTATATGTTTTATGAATTTTGGAATTATTGCTGCGTTGAGAATTGCAAGAACAAGAACTATTGCAGCAGATATCAACACGGTACGGTAATTATTCAGAATATAAGACGACGTGAAAGTTTCGGAAAAGAGTTTGAAAGTATATGAAGGCAGAAATACCCACATAAGCAACGCCGCAAGAAGCCTTGAATTCTGAGAACTGAAAACCTTCAGCTTCGCAAGAGCCCAGCCGATGAATGCAAAAGAAAGCATATATATTATGTTAAAATAAACTGAATTCATATCGCATCTCCATAAAATTATTGTAATTATATTTTACCAAACGGAAGCAGATATGTCAATTAATAGTTATTATGAATATAAAAATCTTGACAAAAAAACAATGATATGATATCATATTTGGGTGTGAATGAGCCGATGTGATGGAATTGGCAGACGTGACGGACTCAAAATCCGTTGATGGCGACATCGTGTGGGTTCGAGTCCCACCATCGGCACCAAAAACGACAAGATTCGTATTGAATCTTTTCGTTTTTATTTTATATTTTTATTGTTTACGAATTCTTTCTGCAAGGGTTCTGTTTTCATTTATAAATGTGAAACCCAGTATTAATATACCGCCTATAATTTGCAGAAATGTTATTTTTTCATTAAGAACCGTAACTGAAATAATAACAGCAACCAGAGGATCGATATAGCTTAATATAGCTGCTTTCTGCCCCGGGATATCTTTTAATGCAGTGAAATACATACAGTAAGTTATTCCGGTATGAATAATACCCACTATCAAAAGATTAATCCATCCTGAAGCATTAAGCCCCGGAAGACTGAAATCTTTTTTTAATACCACGTAAGGAATTATAACTGCAGCTGCAGCCAGAAACTGCAAAAATGTGCGTTGTATCCCATCAACATTTCTTATAAGCTTATTTATTATAACAACCGAAGCATAAAAGACGGCTGCTCCCAATCCTAAGAGTATTCCCGTTAAATCATTACTCCCACCGTGACCTATACCTGTTAGCATAACAAGTCCCACAGTGGACATAATAAAGCAAAATATCTGCAGCAAAGAAATTTTTTCCTTGAAAAGAAAAGGACAAGCTATCATAACGATTACAGGTGCAAAATAATAACTTAAGGTTGCAATTGATACAGAAGTATATTTATAGGCTTCAAATAAAAGAATCCAGTTTATTCCCATAGCAGCACCTGAAACAAGGAGTAAATGAAATTCTCGTTTCATCTTTTTCAGATTAATCTTTTTGCCCGTAAAAATAAGATATAATCCTATAAGCAATGATGCAAGAATTGCACGATACATTGCAATCTCAGCTGATGAGGCCTGAATGTTTTTAACAAAAACTCCAATTGTGCCGAATATAATCATTGATACTGTAATTAAAAATTGCGGGTTCCTAGAATTCATTTTTCTCTCCTGCCTTCAGATTCATTTTTGAATATTTTTCCCAGGGCTTTGTGCATACAAAGCATATTATCGTTCCTGTCATACTTATAATTGCCCAAGTAAACACAGTAACTGACCACCCCAGTTTTTCTGAAATAACATCTACTCCGTAGGTAGAAATTGCGCTGCCAACATAGGTGCAAAAATTCAGCACACCGGAAACCGTTGAAATATTGCTTTTGTTTTTAAAGCACCCCGGTACCATACAAACAAGCATCAGAAAAACATATTTCCAGCCGAAAAATGAAATAATAAAAGGAGAGCACATATATACAAGTATTGTTCCGGCTGAGCTACCCCATGAAACAGTCACATTTGCCTTTTTATA
>JAZQFU010000139.1:0-2043 GCA_045539675.1 Clostridia bacterium
ACAGGGAGCTGCTTAAAGAATTGTATTGCTGAAATTAGCTCTGTATTTGGTGGGAGTGTATCCGGTTGTTCTCTGAAAGTGATGCAACCTCCGCGAAATTGATTTCCTGATTTGTGAAGTTATTCTGAAGATATTCGATAGATTTTCTTATTTTATAGCTTTCAGGATTAATCTGAGTATTAATATAATCATCATAAAGCTTGTTTAAGATATTATAAAATATTTCCCTGATTTTCATTTTATACCCTTTTGTTGCCGTGTCTGCAGGAGCATTGAATACCCAGTTCTGAAATCCTTTGTATTTTGGCTTTGCAACTTCGAAATCTTCATATAAAACGAGATCAAATTCAGGAATATTCATAAAGCTATAACCCCTTAAATTAAGCAAATAATTCTATAAATATCATAACTTTTAAGTTAACTGTTGTCAAGTGAAAAATGCCTGCGAATGAAGAGACTCAAATGTCACCGGAAAATATAGGGTATATAGCATATGTGAAAGAATTATATTTCTTTTGCATATGCTATTTTTTATTAAGTATCCGAAAGAATAATATGCAAATGCAGTATTCACATTTAGATTCATATTTTCAGTTCTTTCGTCTTAATATAATCTTAATACAGAAATTCAACCGTTAATGCCATCTTAAAAAATATTATGATAAAATGATAATAGAAAAAAGATACACTTGAATGGTGGTTTATGTTATGAGTGCAAAAATTAAGAAGCATTTTACTTCTTCACAGATAATAATATTCGGCTTTGCCGGTGCAATAATCTTAGGAACACTTCTTTTGATGCTTCCGATTTCATCTGTAAGCGGAAATATGACACCGTTTTCCGATGCGTTATTTACTTCAACATCTGCGGTATGTGTGACGGGTCTTGTTGTGCACGATACTGCAACACATTGGTCAATGTTCGGACAATTTGTTATTCTTTTACTGATTCAGATTGGCGGTCTGGGAATTGTAACTTTATCTGTTGCAATGGCAATGCTTGCCGGAAGAAAAATAAGTCTTATGCAAAGAAGCACTCTGCAGGATGCAATATCAGCTCCGAAGGTCGGAGGAATTGTAAAACTCACAGGTTTTATATTAAAAACAACTTTTGCAATTGAGTTTACAGGTGCAATTCTTCTTTCAACAGTATTTTGCAAAGAATTTGGCTTGAGAGGTATGTGGCTGGGAATATTCCATTCAGTTTCAGCATTTTGCAATGCAGGATTTGACCTGATGGGAACAAAAGCCCCTTTTTCATCGCTTACATCATATTCCGCACAGCCTTTAATTAATGCAGTTATAATGCTTCTCATTATCATAGGCGGCATTGGTTTTCTTGTATGGGAAGATATAAAGACAAATAAACATCATATTAAGAAATATCGTATGCAGACGAAGGTAGTGTTATCAGCTACACTCTTTTTGATAATCACACCTGCAATATATTTTTACTTTGCGGAGTTTAACAATTTGCCTATGTCAGAAAGGATATTTAATTCTCTGTTTCAGTCAGTAACACCGAGAACAGCAGGATTTAATACGGCGGATTTGACAAAGATAAGCGGAATCGGGCAGGTGATTACAATTATTCTGATGCTGATTGGCGGTTCGCCCGGTTCAACAGCAGGCGGTATGAAAACAACAACGGCAGCGGTGCTTATATTTTCTGCAATATCAGTATTCAGAAAGAAAGATGATGTTGAATGTTTTGGAAGGAGAATTACGGATGCAACACTTAAAAACGCAGCGGCTATACTTCTGATGTATCTTGTGTTGTTCTTTACAGGCGGTCTTATCATAAGCGGTGTTGAAAACCTTCCGCTTACGGAGTGCCTTTTTGAATCAGCATCAGCTATAGGAACAGTAGGACTTACTCTTGGAATTACACCTGCTCTCGGCACAGTATCAAGAATTGTTTTAATAGGTCTTATGTTTTTTGGAAGAGTCGGCGGACTTACACTTATATTTGCAGCACTTTCCAATAAACAACATAACATATCAAAGAAACCACAGGAAAGAATTACTGTTGGTTAGCCATCG
>JAZQFU010000140.1:0-2650 GCA_045539675.1 Clostridia bacterium
ATCTGTATTCCAGAGCTTTGCAATGAATTTATCTCCGAAGCCCATTTTCTTTGCTGCTTTGAGTGTTTCAATATCTCCCTTGTTTTCTGCAATTACACTTTCCATTTTAACAATCTTTTCAATTGATTCAAGGAAATATGCAGTAATCTTTGTGATTTCGTGGAGCTCTGAAACTGAAGTGCCCATTCTCATAAGCTGAGCAACGGCAAAAATGTTGTCATCCTTGAATTCCTTCAGGTATTCCTTGAGCTCTTCCGCAGATTTGCCGTCAAATTTAGGAAGATGGAAGTGATATGCACCTGTTTCCAGAGAACGTACCGATTTAAGAAGACATTCTTCAAGAGTTGAACCAATGCCCATTACCTCTCCGGTAGCTTTCATCTGAGTACCGAGAGTATTGGGAGCTGTATCAAATTTATCGAAGGGGAATCTGGGTAGCTTTGCAACCACATAGTCAAGTCTGGGCTCGAATGCTGCAGTGGTATTTGCAATTGCAATGTCTTCAAGTGCCATACCAACGGCTATTTTGGCGGTTACCCTTGCAATGGGATAGCCGCTTGCTTTTGATGCAAGAGCAGAGGAACGTGAAACTCTGGGGTTAACCTCAATAAGATAATACTCGCTCGTTGTGGGATTTAATGCAAACTGAACGTTACATCCGCCTTCAATTTTCAATGCACGGATGATTTTAATTGCGCTGTCGTTAAGCATTTTAAGATCGTGGTCATTAAGTGTCATAATAGGTGCAACAACCAATGAATCACCGGTATGAACACCTACGGGATCAATGTTTTCCATTCCGCATATGGTGATAGCTTTATCCTGAGAATCACGCATTACTTCAAACTCAATCTCTTTGTAGCCTTTTACACTCTTCTCAATAAGCACCTGATGAACGGGGGAGAGCTTAAATCCGTTTACACCGATTTCAACCAGCTCTTCTTCATTGTTTGCAAATCCGCCGCCCGTGCCGCCCAGAGTAAATGCAGGACGTAAAACAACAGGATAACCGATTTTTTTAGCTGCAGCCTTAGCCTCTTCAATATTGTAGGTGATTTCGGAAGGAATTGTGGGCTCGCCTATTTCCTGACAGAGCTGCTTGAACAGGTCTCTGTCTTCAGCTCTTTCAATACTTTCGCTGCTTGTACCGAGAAGCTCAACCTGACATTCCTTCAAAATGCCTTTCTTTTCGAGCTGCATAGCAAGATTAAGTCCTGTCTGACCGCCGATTCCGGGAACTATTGCATCAGGTCTTTCATAACGAAGAATTTTTGCAATATATTCAAGTGTCAGGGGCTCCATATAAACCTTGTCTGCAATTGTGGTATCAGTCATAATTGTGGCAGGGTTGGAGTTGCAGAGAACCACCTCATAGCCCTCTTCCTTAAGGGCGAGACAGGCCTGAGTGCCTGCATAATCGAATTCAGCCGCCTGACCTATAACAATGGGGCCGGAGCCGATAATAAGGATTTTTTTGATATCTGTTCTTTTTGCCATTTTTTTATCCTCCTATGATTTATATACGGGTTTTGAATTATAAACTGTGATAATACACTTTCCTGAAAGCTTCATGCCCTCAAAGGGAGTAGCACGCCCCATGGAAAGAAAGCTTGCAGGATCAACGGTAAACTCTTCCGATAAATCCCATACAGAGAAACCGGGATTATCTGATATTCCGAAACGTTTGCGCGGATTTATACTCATAAGCTCAATAAGCTTTTCCATTGTTATGATTCCCGGTTTTACAAAGTGAGTATACATAGCAGAAAAGGAGGTTTCAAGACCTACTATTCCGAAGGCACTTCCCGAAAGCCCCTTGGATTTTTCTTCAGCGGAGTGGGGAGCATGGTCGGTAGCAATCATTTCTATTGTGCCGTCTTTTATTCCTTCGATAAGGGCAAGACGGTCTTCTTTATCTCTTAAAGGAGGATTCATTTTGAATTTTCCGTCCTCTTTAAGGTAGCTGTCATCCATAATGAGATAATGGGGAGCGGTTTCGCAGGTAACGTCAAGCCCTTCTTTTTTTGCATTTCTTATAAGCTCAACACTTTCCTTGGCGGAAATATGGCATACGTGATAGCTGCAGCTGGTTTCCCTAATGAGCTTAAGGTCTCTTTCTATCTGTGCATATTCACTTTCGGAGCAGATTCCACGGTGACCGTTTTCTGCGGCATATTTACCGTCGTGAATATATCCGCCCTTAAGAAGGGAGTTAACTTCGCAGTGAGCGGCAATTATTTTCCCGAGTGCTTTTGCTTCAAGCATTGCTTTTTTCATTATTTCGTCATTTTGAACTCCGCTTCCGTCATCGGAAAAGGCACAGACGAAGGGGGCAATTTCCTTCATATCCGAAAGCACTTCGCCCTTTCTTTCAGAGGTTATTGCACCGTAGGGAATAACGCTTATTACTGCATCCTTCTTTATTGCTTCAAGCTGAGGTTCAAGCCCCTTCAGGGAATCCGGAACGGGATTTAAGTTGGGCATGGTAAGAACTGAGGTAAATCCCCCTCTTGCGGCTGAAAGGCTTCCGCTTAAAACCGTTTCCTTATAAGAAAAACCCGGCTCACGGAAATGCACATGCACATCACAGAAACCGGGCAGAAGAACATAACGGGAATCGTCAAGAAAATCAAAGCCTTCGTTTGATGCA
>JAZQFU010000141.1:0-2202 GCA_045539675.1 Clostridia bacterium
TGGTTCGCAAATTACCATGGAGCTACCGCTAAAGCATCAACTGCAGCTCTTCTCTATCTTGCATCAGGCGATGTAAGACATAAGAATTATGCCATATCAATTATTGATGAAGTAACCTCAAAGGATGAACAGGGAAACTACAAGTGGGATCCCAGATTGCTTTATCCCTGGTACTCAACAACCGATACCTACGGCGGAATGTTTGCTGAAAACCTCTCATATGCATATGACTGGTTGTATGATGAACTGTCAGAAGAACAGCGAAAAAAGACCGTTGAGGTTATCGAAGCAGCATTGGACAGATACTATATCTACCACGCAAATAACGGTAAAATAACCGGAAGTCTGTATAGCAGCTTTGTCGGATCTCATAACTATCGTCTGAATGGCTGTGTTATGGCAGGGCTTGCCATATATGAAGATTCAGAGCTTGCAAGAAAACTGGTTAACTTCCATCTTCCCATAATGATTAACTATACGACACCATTCTCTTATCAGGACGGTGCGGATGCAAAGGGTATGTTTTACGGAATCAGCTCGGATATTCTTCTTTATCTGTATGCTATAGATAATCTGGGAATAGCTGATTTAAGAAACAAAGCCTTTGTGAAAAACCACGATTACAGATATCTCTATCTTTGGGACAGCCATCAGGCATCTGTTTTCGGAGACGGAAGAAGCCTTGCTGATTCAACCTTCCAGTGGAAGCTTGCAACACAGCAAATTGCCGGAAACAGCGATAATCCATATATGGCTTCAGTCAACAGATGGCTTCTTAATAAGATTACCGGCGGTGCCCCATACTATCTTAACGGTGATTTCGAAAGCTTTATAAACAGTGAAAAAATCCGTTATATTGAGCCGAGAACTCCCGATGCATTACCGGCATCCAGACTTTTTAAGGATGCGGGATATGCCTCCTTGAATTCAGATGTTGCTGATTCCGATAAGGTGAGTATGAGATTCAAATCCTCAACCTACGGTTCATATAACCACGCACATCCGGATCAGAATGCATTTGTAATTGATGCTTACGGTGAAAACCTTGCCATTGACTCGGACTATTATTATCTGATGGGAACTGCTTTTGATCAAACATATAACAGAAAAACCTGGGTTCATAATGCTATTACTTATGATAAGGGAAAAGGGCAGTCAATAAGCAACTCCAATGCCGCAGGTGACATCACAGCCTTCAGTACTCATCCCGTAATTGATGTTATAAAAGGCGAAGCGGCAAAAGCCTATAATTTAAACGATTCCAATAAAAGTGAAAATAATCTTACCAAAGCAGACAGAACAGTTATCTATTTAAGACCTGATATATTTATCGTAATAGATGACCTTGAATCCTTCGAAGGAAATAAAAGCTTTGAATTCTGGCTGAATACCCAAGGAACAATAACCACATCAGCAACCGATTCATCCCAGGCAACCATCAATAAAAACGATGCTTATCTGTTTGCCGATGTTATTTGCCCTGCGGTAACAAATCAGAAATACTCCTTTACACAAAGACCGGACGGAAGCTACATTCCCGAATCCGTGTTAACAGAGAATCTTCTTAAAGGAGATGAGCCGGATAATCGTATCGTGTTCAGAACCGATTCTGTCAAAGAAACGAAAATAATAACCGCTCTTTCTGTTAATAACGAAAATGTAAAGCCTGCAAATATATCATCTGAAATTTTAAACGGCGTTATTATGATAACTGCGGGAGATAATACAGTATATATAAATAACACCGGCAATGAAACAGTTTCGGTAAGCGGATTAAGCTTTACGGGAGATGCGGCGGTTATAAACGGAGATACTTATACAATAGTAAACGGAACGTCAGTTAAAAAAGACGGTATTGCGTATATTTCATCCGATGTTGATATAACTGCAACGGTTAATAAAAATACAGTTTCTCTCTCCTCAAGAGAAGAGGACGCAAAGATAACCGTTTATACAGGAAAAATAAATCAGATTCATAAAACCGAGAATGAAAAGGAATTTGCCCTCCCGGAAGGTGAATTTGCTTACGGTGTTAAATATGTAAACGAAGGCGATTATACAACATTTGATATTTATCCCGAATCATATATCCTAAATCTAAACGATACTCTTCACGAAGGATATATCGGGCTTCAAATTAATTCAAATGAGGGCGGCAGTGTAATTGCTGACAAAACAAGAGTATTTGCGGGTGATACGATA
>JAZQFU010000142.1:0-2619 GCA_045539675.1 Clostridia bacterium
TTTTTGTTCCCTTTTATCTTCTTGGAAACTATACGGTAAAATCCATTGCCGAAAAGGGAGAATATACAGTTAAAGAAACTGTTGCGGTTATAACAGACGAACGCGGCCGTGAGATACCCGTTTCAATGTCTTTTAAATGGCCTGTTAAACGCGCAGTAAGATGCTACAGCGAAAGATTGGCACCCACCCATACAATGGAAACAAAGGTGCGCCTTATAGATTCTTTCTTCCCTGTTGCCAAAGGTGGTACCTATTGTACCCCAGGACCTTTCGGTGCAGGCAAGACTGTATTACAGCATACCACCTCGAAATATGCTGATGTGGATATCGTAATTATTGCGGCTTGCGGTGAACGTGCGGGTGAGGTTGTAGAAACAATAACTGAATTTCCTGAGCTTACCGACCCAAAAACCGGTCGTTCCCTTATGGAAAGAACTATCATTATTTGTAATACTTCTTCTATGCCGGTTGCATCACGTGAAGCTTCGGTTTATACATCGGTAACTTTAGCCGAGTATTACCGTCAGATGGGACTTAATGTTTTGCTTTTGGCGGATTCAACATCCCGTTGGGCACAGGCGCTTCGTGAGATGTCGGGAAGACTTGAAGAAATCCCCGGTGAAGAGGCATTCCCTGCATATCTGGAATCCTATATTGCGGCTTTTTACGAAAGAGCAGGTTATGTGCTTTTGCCTGACGGCAGCAAAGGTTCTGTTACTATCGGCGGTACTGTTTCTCCTGCAGGAGGTAACTTTGAAGAGCCTGTAACACAGGCAACCTTAAAGGTGGTAGGTGCTTTCCATGGTCTTTCCCGTGAACGCTCTGATGCAAGAAAGTATCCCGCTATTGATCCTCTTATTTCCTGGTCAAAATACAAAAGTGTTATTGACGGTGAAAAGTCTGAATTTTGTAAAAACATTCTTCATCACGGTGATGAAATCGGTTCTATGATGAAGGTTATCGGTGAAGACGGTACAACACTTTCTGATTATTTAATTTATTTAAAATCTGAAATGCTTGATGCTGTTTACCTGCAGCAAAACTCTTTTGATTTGGTTGAAGCTAACTGTGGTACATTGCGTCAGCGTTATGTTACAGATAAGCTGATATATGTTTTAGGCAGTGATTACGGTGTTGATAGCAAAGATGATGCCCGTAGCTTCTTTAACCGTATGCGACAGAAATTTATTGACTGGAATTATACCGAGTTTGAAAGTGAAGCCTTTAAAAAGACAGAGTCTGAAATTGATACTTTGTATCGTGAGGGCGATGGTAAATTAACAGCGCAAGCAGAAAGCTTATTAAGGGACGGTGAATGAGTATGAATAAAGTTTATAACCGAATAGAATCCATTATTGGTAATGTTATTACCGTTCGGGCAAACGGTGTTCAGTATAAAGAATTGGCTCAGATTAATACCCGTTTCGGAAAATCCTTGGCTCAGGTTAATAAGATTGAAGGCGATATTGTATCATTGCAGGTGTTTGCCGGAGGTCAGGGTGTTTCCACAGGAGATGAGGTACGTTTCCTTGGTCATGAAATGCGTGTATCTTTTAGTGAAGACCTGTTAGGACGTATATTCAACGGCTCTGGAGATCCCAGAGATAAAGGTCCTGCGCTTACTGATAATATGAAAGCCATAGGCGGTCCCTCTGTTAATCCCACTAAACGTATTCTTGCTAATCGAATGATGAGAACCAATATCCCGATGATTGATATGTTCAATACATTGGTTGTATCTCAGAAATTGCCTATTTTCTCAATTTCAGGAGAACCTTACAACCAGTTGCTTGCCCGTATTGCAATGCAGGCAGAAGCAGATGTAATCGTTCTTGGCGGTATGGGACTTAAATATGATGATTTTTTGTATTTCAAGGATGAACTTTCTAAAGGTGGAGCGCTTAGCAAAACCGTTATGTTTATTCATACTGCATCCGATCCTACCGTTGAATGTATGATGATACCGGATATGGTATTGGCCGTAGCGGAGCAGTTTGCACTGCAAAATAAGGATGTACTGGTACTTCTTACTGATATGACAAACTTTGCCGATGCAATGAAAGAAATTGCCATTACTCAAGAACAAGTGCCATCTAACCGCGGATATCCGGGTGATCTTTATTCTCAGCTTGCCTCACGTTACGAAAAGGCGGTTGACTTTGCTGATTCCGGCTCGGTTACCGTTCTGGCAGTTACTACAATGCCCGGTGATGATGTAACCCATCCTGTTCCTGACAATACAGGTTATATTACAGAGGGTCAGTATTATCTGAAAGGCGGTCGCATTGAGCCTTTTGGTTCTTTATCCCGACTTAAGCAAAACGTAAACGGCAAAACAAGAAAAGACCACAGAGCGCTTATGGATGCAATGATACGTCTGTATTCATCCTATAAGGAAACGCTTGAAAAGAAAAATATGGGCTTTTCTATGAACCGTTGGGATGAAAAATTGCTTAAATACGGTGAGCTTTTTGAAAACAGGCTTATGGATTTGTCGGTTAATCTGTCCCTTGAAGGGGCACTTGATTTAGGCTGGGAAATCTTGGCTGATTGTTTTGAAAGGCAAGAAACCGGAATTAAGTCAGACCTTACTGATGAATTCTGGCCAAGTTAGGGAGG
>JAZQFU010000143.1:0-3775 GCA_045539675.1 Clostridia bacterium
AAGCTCTACCGTGACTGTGGGAGTTCAGACTCCACACGAGGAGGCTCACGTTGCCAAGGTGGATGCAAGAACAGGCGAAACGGTGCTTACCGCAGCTTTAAATATTCCCGAAGCAGGTGCGAAGTTCCTGAAAATAGGAGAGCTTGCATTCGGCCCCGACGGACTTCTTTACGGAGTCGGAGATGCGGCGGGAACGGTATTTGCAATGAACCCCGAGGATTTATCGGTTGTAAGATATAAATGCTTTTATCCCGACACTGCGGCGTCCGGAGGAGTCGGCTCGGGAAGAGTGATTTTCGGAGCAGAGGGCAATATGTATGCAATTGTGAATAATGCTCTTCTGAGAATTAATCCCGAAACTCTTGAAAATGAGGTTGTATGGGGGAAGGCATTGAATTTTGCCATGGATAACGACGGAAATATTATCAAGCAAGGCGGCGAGTCGTCAAATTTAACGTCACTTGAGCTTATAAAGGTGAATCCCAGGCACAGGCTTGAGCTTATGATAAAAAATATCCGCAGATATTATAAAGCGGAGGATTATTCAGAGGAAAGCTTTAGAAGACTCGGAGAAGCGCTTGCGGAGGCGGAGAAGCTGAATATCGGCGTTGCGCATATCAACAGGATAAAGGAAAAGGCAAGAGAGCTTACCTTGGCATTAAAGAATTTAGTAGCTGTTTATGATGAGGAAGCCGGCTTCGGTTATCCCTTTAATGAAATAACAGAGTAAAGGAGAGAAAGCTATGAAAAGAATGTTAGCATATTTCATTGCTCTTTGTATGTGCATCGGTCTTATAAATGCTCCGGTGCTTGCGGAGAATTCAGAGGCAGACTTTGAAGAAAGCTTATATTTCAATGATTTTAACACTGCAAGCGATGTTAATTCACTTACCCTTACCAAGCCTGCCAGAACCGAGATGGACCAGATAACCACCGAGGACGGAGCATCTGCCATGAAGGTTCACGTTTCAGCCGGCACGGTGAACACAGGATATGCATATGTGGCATTGCCTGTTATCAAAAATGAAGATGCGGTTAAGTCTGATGTTGCATTTGAGTTCCGCATAAGGAACAAAATGAACGTAGACGGATATGTTACCACCAAAGTGAATACCCATTCAATTCTGCTTACCGGCACCAATATTAAGTTAAGTATATATAAGCCGGAAGCGGAGCAGGGCTTTATCGGAACATATTCCTACAACACCTGGAATACTTATACTGTAGTATATCACGCAGATAAAGGATACCGTACTATTTATAAGAACGGCGAGCTTCTGGCTGACGGACTCGAAGGAACCGACATTAGCTACGGTTACCCCAATAACAGATGGTACAGTCACGATACGCTTGACCTGCAGCTGTGGATTTATCTCAAGAATACGGGAGAATTTGCGGAATTTGACTATGTAAGCGTATATAAAATTCCCGGGTCCCTTGATATGTCTGTGGTGGATGCAAAGACCGTTGATCTTAAGGAAATATATCTTGACTTTAATGCAGGAGTTAATCTTGAAGGCGAAATGATATCAATTCCCGGTGCGGAAATTGAATCCGTGGAGCTTGCAGACAAAGGAAAAAATATTTACCGTGTTAAAGTAACCGAGCCTTTTGAAATAAAGAGCGATTATGAAATCACGGTGAGCGGAGCTTCGGATATATTCGGAAATACTCTTGAAAAGACCGTTGGCTTCACAACCCGTGATAAGGTATTTGAAACGGGAGCAATTACGTTAAGCAGTATTGTCGGGGAAATCCCCGCGTATACGGAAGGACCCGTTTTCATTGAAGGAAGCTTTGAAAATGAGCTTGCGGCTGAGAAGACCGCCGGTGTTGTAACGGCAACCTACGATAAAAACGGTAAGCTGGCAGGTTCATTCATTAAGGAATATACCGTGCCGGAAATGACGGAGCTTCCCGTTTATGAAGAAACCATCCTTCCTGCAGGCGAAAACACGGTAACAACCATGATATGGGAAGGAGCTGAAAAACCCGTTCCGATAGGTGATATTGTAAACTATACAGACACAAAAAAAGTTTATGATTACAAGGCGGTAAATACCGACTTGTCGGGAAGCCTCGGACTTGAAACTGAAATCATTACGGTAACCCCGGTAGGAGAAGAGAAAAGCTCCGAAAAGCTCAGAGCAACGATTAGTCTTGACGGAGCAGAACGTGAATATCTTACCGGTATTCTTGTTAAGGCTCCCGACGGAAGCATTGAATATGCAGGGGGAACGGAAACCGCAAGCGGTACGGCTGTTTATGAAATTCCTCTCGACTATGAGAAAATCGGTGAATATTCGGTTATCTGCGGAGTTGAAAGAGGCGGAACCGTTTCCGGGAAAATTGATTACTATTCTCCCGTATTTATTTCGGGTATGATAAGCGAAAATATAAACAGCGAAGATGCAGATGCGGAAAGTGCGGCTGAATTTGTAAGCATTCTCGGTGAATATATGGGAATGGATGCTGAAGGTTACGGCGTTATTGAAGATAAGGAAAGAGCCCTTGATATATTCCTGGAATTAAAGCTGCTTGAAGAAAGCGGAGTTTTTGATTCGGAAGAAAAAATAAGAAATGCTTTTTCAACCGCTGTTGCCATGGAAAAGATATATGAGGGAAAAAATACTGCAGAGGTATTATCCGAAGCATTTGAGCTTCCCGAAAACGTAAAAACTGCTATTGATACGGTTATTTCTTCCGAAGGAAAGCAGTTTATGCTTGAAGCTCTTAAGGGTGCAGACCTGAAAACACCCGGGGAGGTTATGAATGAAGCAAAGACTGCGGTGATTCTCGGAGGAGTATATAAAGCAGAAAATTATCTTCAGGTCAATGAGCTTATAAATACATTCGGAGAAGAGCTGGGAATAAATCTTGAAGCCTACAGCAGTCTGAAATCACCCTCGGCTGTATCAAAGGCAGTTATGAATAATAGCTATGATACCACAGAGGCTTTTGCGGCGGCGGTAAATAAGCTTATTGCCGAAAGAAAAAAAGCGGAAGCAACGACTTCATCAAAGCCCTCCGGCGGTGGAGGCGGCGGCGGAGGCGGTGGCGGAGCCGGCAAGATAAACATTAATACCGCAACACAGAAAACACCTGAGCCCGAAGAAAAAGAAGAAGATAAAAAAGAAGAAGAAAAGAAAACAAGCTTCCCCGACGTTAAGGAAAATGACTGGTTCTATTCCGACGTTATGTGGGCGGCAGAAAAGGGAATTTTCATAGGAACAGATAAGGGAGAATTCCTTCCCGCTATGAATCTTACCCTTGAGCATATTTATATCGTGCTGGGAAGAATGGGCTTTGAATATCCCGGAGCAGCTGAAAAGCGCGATATCACAAGAGCAGAGTTTGCAGAGCTTTTATATAAGAATCTCTGTAAGGACGAAAGCTATAAGGATGCAAAGAGCTGGATTGAAGGAACCGGAGTTTTCAAGGGTGATCAGAACGGAGATATGATGTATGATAAGTCACTTACCCGTGCCGAGTGCTGTACCGTTTTAAGGAGGATTGAAAAATGAGAAAGTTTAATTTAAGTATTTTGCTTGTTCTTCTTGTAATTTCCCTTTTTGCGGCAGCTGCTTGTGCTGAGGGAAATGATACGGTTGAACTTCTTGAGACTCTCGGAGCACTGGATGCGGAGTCTGCGGAAATACTCAGCAGTGATGAGGTAATCACAAGAGGTGAATTTGCGGCAGTGCTTTCCTCTTCGGCAAAGCTTCCCTTAAACGGAACCGCAGCCTTTAAAGACGTGGCAGAAGATAATCCGTAT
>JAZQFU010000144.1:0-5171 GCA_045539675.1 Clostridia bacterium
CAAATTTCCGGGATATATATCTCCAAGCATTATTTTAACACAAAATTCAAAAAATGTCAAACCCTTAGATTTAAATTTCTCCTAAGAAAGTTAAAAACGGGCAAAAAAATTGACGGGTGAATTTAACAACACACCCGCCCGTAAAAAGAAGAAAGAAGAAAGAAGAAATATTGTACTGCAAAAATAATTTCTTTGCTTTACATATTAATTCTTCATATACTCAAACCGCCTCAGTTCCGTGCTGAAACGAGTATATGCCTTTTTCTACCGGCTCATCACCGGATTTTACACCCTATGATAATACAACGGCTTTATATTATCACATACCTATTGTATCACATATTTAAAAAATGTCAAGGGATTTTTGATATTTTAATTTATTTTTTTCTTCAGCTATGCGCTGAATTTTCGTTCAATATTTGGTTTCCCCTTCTTAAGAACTGCATCCTCGGTAATTATTACCTTGGAAATCCCCTTATCTGAAGGTGCTTCAAACATAATGTCTCTCATTGCATCCTCAATTATTGAGCGAAGACCTCTTGCTCCCGTTTCTCTTCTTATAGCCTCAGAAACAATGGCTTTAATTGCCGATTCTTCAAACTCCAGCTTTATTCCGTCTATTTCAAAAAGCTTTGCATACTGCTTTATGAGAGCATTTTTCGGCTCGGTAAGAACAGAGATTAAAGCCTCTTCATCCAGAGCCTTTAAGGGCACGATTACGGGAACTCTTCCTGCAAGCTCGGGAATAAGACCGAATTTCAAAAGGTCGTGAGCGGTTACCTTCATTAAAATATCCGAGGTAAGCTTTTCTTTTTTGGAAATTACCGTTGAATTGAAGCCCAGGGTTTTATTTCCCGTTCTCTGCTCGATTATTTTTTCAATTCCGTCAAATGCGCCTCCGAGAATAAAAAGAATATTGGAGGTATCAATCTGAAGGAAATCCTGATGGGGATGCTTTCTTCCCCCCTGAGGAGGCACCGAAGCAACGGTTCCCTCAAGAATCTTAAGAAGTGCCTGCTGAACTCCCTCTCCGCTTACATCACGGGTTATGGAGGGGTTTTCGCTCTTTCTTGCAATCTTATCTATTTCGTCTATATATATGATTCCCTTTTCAGCCGCTTCAATATCAAAATCCGCCGCCTGAATAAGTCTTAAAAGAATGTTTTCAACATCCTCGCCAACGTATCCCGCCTCGGTTAAGGTGGTAGCATCAGCTATTGCAAAGGGCACATTGAGGCTTTTTGCAAGCGTCTGGGCAAGAAGGGTTTTTCCGCAGCCGGTAGGCCCTAAAAGAAGCACGTTGCTCTTCTGGATTTCAACATCATCCTTCATGGCAAACATACTGTTGATTCTTTTATAATGGTTATAAACAGCTACCGAGAGGGCTTTTTTCGCCTCATCCTGACCTATAACGTATTCATCAAGCTTTGCCTTGATTTCCATAGGAACGGGAAGCTCGCCGGATTCCTCAAGAGAGCTTCTCATTTCCTCCATATCTTCAAATACTATTTCATTGCATAAAAGTATACACTCGTTACAGATATTGGCAGAGGGACCCGATACGATTTTTTCAACCATATCTGCGGTCTTTCCGCAAAACGAGCACTTTACGATTTCTTTATTATTTTCCATAAATACTCCAAATTACAGTCTGTTAGTTATTACCTTATCAATAAGGCCGTATTCCATAGCCTGCTGAGCGGTCATAAAATTATCTCTTTCGGTATCTCTGCTGATAACCTCAATGGATTTTCCGGTATTTGCCGCAAGAATTCCGTTAAGACTTTCTCTCATTTTAATGATTCTTTCCGCATGAATTTTAATATCCGTAGCCTGACCCTGAGTTCCTCCCAGAGGCTGATGAATCATAATTTCGCTGTTGGGAAGAGCAAAGCGCTTTCCTTTTGCACCCGAGGAAAGAAGGAAGGCTCCCATGCTTGCCGCCATGCCTATGCAGATGGTGGAAACATCGGGCTTGATATACTGCATTGTATCGTAAATCGCCATTCCTGCGGTAATTGATCCGCCGGGGCTGTTGATATAAAAGCTTATATCCTTATCGGGGTCTTCGCCTTCAAGGAAAAGAAGCTGCGCAACAATGAGGCTTGCAGTGGTATCGTTAACATCTTCGGATAAGAAAATTATTCTGTCTTTAAGCAGACGGGAATAAATATCGTAGGTACGTTCACCTTTACTGGTCTGTTCAAGAACATATGGTACTAATGGCATATTAATTCCTCCTTCGTTTTCAAAAAATACATAAGGGGGCCAAAAAGCCCCCCCCTTTTTTTATAAATTATTCGCCTTTTTCTTCAGCCTTTTTTGTAGTTTTCTTTGCGGTTGTTTTCTTAACAGGCTTTTCTTCACCTTCAGCAGCTTTCTTAGTGGTTTTCTTTGCCGCAGGCTTTTTAGCAGCTTTTTCTTCGCCCTCTTCTGCCTTTTTGGTAGTTTTCTTTGCGGTAGTTTTCTTTGCGGCAGTTTTCTTTGCGGGCTTTTCTTCGCCTTCTTCTGCTTTCTTAGTGGTTTTCTTTGCCGCAGTCTTCTTGGGAGCTTCCCCTGAAGCTTCAGCAACAACAAACTCAACAACCTTGCCGAGAACGATTTCCTTCTTGAATTCAGCAACGTTCATCATGCTCTTTAACTGCTCAGCTTCCATCTTATAGGATTCTGCCATTTCAGCAATTTTAGCATCAATTTCGGAATCCTCAACGTCGATTTTTTCCTTCTTTGCGATAGCCTCGAGAATAAGTACGAGCTTAACCTGGTCTCTTGCTTCTTCCATATGCTGCTCTCTGAAGCTTTCTACGGTCTGACCGGTATACTGAAGGAACATATTGAAGTCAAGTCCCTGCTGAGAAAGTCTGTATTTATAATCCTCTACGAGCTGGTCGCACTTCTCGTCTGCCATACAGTCGGGAACCTCAACCTCATTCTCCTTAACGATTGCTTCAAGAACCTTGTTTTCAAATTCATTTTTGGTTCTCTGCTCTGCATTCTTCTTAAGCTTACCTTCAATGCTTTCACGAAGCTCTTTTATTGTATCGAATTCGCTTACGTCTTTAGCAAATTCATCATCAAGCTCTGCATATTCCTTAACGGTAATCTTATTGATTTTGATTTTGAAGATTGCCGCCTTACCCTTAAGAGCTTCTGCATGATACTCTTCGGGGAAGGTAACATCAATATCGAATTCCTCATCCTTTGAGTGACCGATAATTTTTTCTTCGAAGCCGGGGATGAAGGTATTTGAACCGATTGTAAGGTCATAATTTTCTCCCTTACCGCCTTCAAATGTAACACCGTCGCAGAAGCCTTCATAGTTAATGTTAACTATATCGCCCGAAACAACGGCACGGTCTTCAACCTCTACCTTTCTTGCAGTTTTCTCTCTCAAATTGGAGATTTCTGCCTCTACCTCTTCTTTGGTATAATTATACTCAGTTTTTTCAGCCTTTATACCCTTATATTTCTTAAGAGTAACCTCGGGCTTAAGCACAACTCTTGCAGTTACGGTAAAGCCATTTCCGTCTCCGATGGATACCAGATCGATTTCAGGTCTTGAAACCACTTCCAGTCCTGACTTTTCAACAGCTTCGTCGTAAGCATCGGGAAGAACAAAATTGATGGCATCATCATATAATACGCCTTCGCCGTAGTATTTCTCCACCATTTTTCTGGTAGCTTTACCCTTTCTGAATCCGGGAACAGCGAAACGGCTCTTATTTTTATTAAAGGATTTAACAAGACCTGCTTCAAACTCCTCCTGAGATACAGATATCTCAAGTACGGCTTCTTTTTTGTTGTTTTCTTTGATTTCGTAATTCATCAGTATATTCCTCCTTAGAATTGCTAATATGAGATTATATCACATATTTTCAAAAATTTCCATAGTTTTTTATATTTTTATTTCAAATGGAGTAAAATTTATGAAATCTGCCGATATAAGGCGGAATTCAACCCCCTGAAATTGTTCGCAAATAGCAACTTTATGAGACCTTGAGTGAAGATGCCCGTAAAAGCAATGAGAGATTTTATGGCTTTTAAGAACCTCCACCATGGGATTTTCATTATATTTTCCGTTCATAAGCACCGGCGGATAATGAAGAAAGACGAGGATTTTTTCAAAGCCGTCTGCCTTCGCCTTTGAAATTGAATTATCAAGACGTATAACCTCACGCTTAAAAAGCTTTACTGCGCTTTCGGTTGTGGGAATTTTCTGCACGTCTGCTCCCTTGGTTCCGCAGATGGCAATATCCCCGTAGGCTTCATAGCTGTTATGCAGAAGCTTTATTGAAGAAATTTTTTCCTCCTGAAAAACCTTTTCAAGCTTTGATGCGGTTTCAAACCAGTAATCGTGATTTCCCTTAAGAATTATCTTTCTGCCATTAAGGGAATCAAGAAGCTTAAAATCGGAAATGGCATCCTCCATATAGGTTGCCCATGAAATATCTCCGGGCACGACCACGGTATCTTCTTCGGAAACCGCAGCATTCCAGTTGGCTACAAGCTTATTCATATAGTCGTGCCACACTCCGCCGAAAACATCCATAGGCTTATTTGATTTTGTTGAAAGATGCAAATCTGCAATGACAAATAATGACATTTATTTTTTCTCTCCGTTCGGAAATACTAACTCTGTCCGGATTTACCGGGCAGAAAGGTTCGGTTTATATGAATAAAAACACTTCTATCAAATGCGACGCAGTAAAATGTGTTTATCACACCGAAGACAACTACTGCAGTGCTTCCTCCATCAAGGTTGGAACTCCTGCATCCTGCTGCTCTTCCGAAACAAAATGCGATACCTTCAAGTGTGAGTAGCACGGGGCATACGCCCCGTACATAGATAGGTAATAAGTAATAGTGAAGGGGCAATAGGGGGCAGGCTCCTCGAAGGAAGCTCTGTCATGCAGGTTATCAGGCAATTCCTTAGCAAACCCCCGGCGGATTCTGAATGCTATTCTGACCGTTAGCCATCGGGGAGCTATCCGAACTCGTTTTTTTCTTCCTCTTTTTCGCCACTACTGCGTCAAAAGCCTTGCAAATACGAAAGTATTAGCTTCATTTTTGCCTTGTATTGCCATAAAAATAGTTTGAAAAAAATTCAACGAACCTGAAACAGATGAAATTGTGAGCAGATTTTGGTGCGGAGGACGAAGGAAGGCTTGTCG